>PNAT01000166.1 GCA_003169675.1 Acidimicrobiaceae bacterium | reverse complement strand
ACGAAAATAGACCCAACAAGATTGTGCGAAAAGTGGTTCCCACGTCGAGGCGTTTCAGACTCAGATTACTACGGTGCGTTAGAGAACTGTACCACAATGGCGGCGCGCTGGTCGGGGCGGCCGCGGCCGGGGTCATCATCCGCGCCGGCGCGTCATGGCGCTGGGTCTGGCCCGGCATCGCATGCGTTGCCGTGGCGGTCGGAATCTGGGCCCTGCTCACCGACCCGGGCACGGCCATGGCGCCGGCCGGATCCGCCACCGTGATACAGGCGGCCCATCCCTGGCAGCGCCTGCGCCGGGAGGGCCTGCTGGTCCTGCTCGGTGTGTTTGCGCTGGCCGAAATCACCGAGGGTGGTGTCGACACCTGGGGCGTCCTCTACCTGCGCAATCATCTGGCCACCGGGGTCCTGCTGGGCGCCGGCGCCTACGTCGTCGGCCAATTGGTGGCCGCCACCACCCGTGGAGCGGGCGGAGGCCTGCTGGGCCGCCTCTCGTCCCGGCGCGCCCTCATGGTGGGGGGATGTGTGGCGGGCGGTGGCATCTTGCTGGAGTCCCTCTCGCCGACTCCGGTCGCGGCGGCCGTCGGTCTTGCCCTGGGCGCTGGTGGCGCCTCCTTGTTCTGGCCGTTGGTGATGAGCACCGTCAGCCGCCTGGCCAGTCAGGTCGTGAGCGCCGTGGGGACGTTCACCGCCGCCGGCTACATCGGCTGGGTGGCCGGCGCGCCCGTCGTCGGGTGGGTCTCACAGTCCTACGGGCCGGAAAGGGGCCTGCAGCTCTTGGCCCTGGCCGCCGCGGGGGTGGCGCTGAGCTCACGGCTCATCCCCGAGCGCAGCCCCGGCCCGGGTACCGCGAGGTAGCCTTGTCCACCGCCATGATCCTGCAAAGCATTGAGACCCCGGCCGACCTCAAGGCCCTGAGTTCCGAACAACTCGTCACCCTGTGCGAGGAGATTCGGTCTTTCATTGTCGAGACCGTGACAACCACCGGTGGCCACCTGGGTTCCAACCTGGGGGCGGTCGAGCTCACCCTGGCCCTGCACCGGGTCTTCGACTCCCCCCGCGACGTCGTCTTGTGGGACACCGGCCATCAGGCCTATGTCCACAAGCTGGTGACCGGTCGCCGCTTCGGCTTCAAGACGCTCAAGCAGGCGGGCGGCATGTCGGGCTACCCGAACCGGGCCGAGTCCGAGCACGACTGGATTGAGAACAGCCACGCCTCGACCGCCCTCTCCTACGCGCACGGACTGGCCAACGCCTTCACCTTGCGGGGCGAAGCCGCCGATCGCAAGGTGATCGCCGTCGTCGGTGACGGTGCCCTCACCGGCGGCATGGCCTATGAGGCGCTCAACAACCTCGGCCACTCGGGCTGCCGCATGGTGATCGTGCTCAACGACAACGGGCGCTCCTATGCCCCCACGGTGTCCCAGCTCTCGCAGAGCCTGACCGCGCTGCGGCTCAATCCCACCTACACCATGGCGCGCGAGCGCCTTCGGACCCGCCTGCGCGGGTTGCCCGCCTTCGGCCCGCTGGCCTACTCCAGTGTGCACTCGGTCACCAGCGCGCTGCGCGAGATGGTGGCACCGCACACCTTCTTCGAAGCACTCGGTGTCCGCTACGCCGGGCCCATCGACGGACACGACATCGACCTCATGGAACAGGCCTTCGCTCATGCCGCCGAGTGGAACGGGCCGATCGTGGTCCATGTGTTGACGCAGAAGGGCCGCGGCTACGCGCCGGCCGAAGAAGATGACGTACAGCGTCTGCATGACGTGAAGGCCACCAAGCCGATCTCCCTCGACAATGCCGTGGGGAGCTCGGCCGGCGTGGCGGTCGGTGGCTCGGCCGGCGCCGACGCGGGAGGGGTGGCCACCCCGGGGTCGGTGCCCGAAGTCGAGACCAGCGAGTCACCGCATCGTGCCGCCACCTACACCGACGCCTTCTCGCAGGCCCTGCTGGCGACGGCCGAGAACGACGAACGCGTGGTGGCGCTGACGGCCGCCATGCCCGGGCCGACGGGATTGCTGGCCTTTCAGTCTCGATTCTCGGACCGCTTCTTCGACGTCGGCATCGCCGAACAGCACGAGGTCACTTCCGCCGCCGGGATGGCCATGGGCGGTATACGACCCGTGGTGGCGGTGTACTCCACCTTCTTCAGCCGTGCCTTCGACCAGGCCAACCTGGACGTCGGACTGCACGGGTGCCCGGTGGTCTTCGTGCTCGACCGGGCCGGCATCACCGGAGATGACGGCCCGAGCCACCATGGCATCCTCGACATGGCGCTGGCCCTTTCCATTCCGGGCATGACGGTCTTCGCACCGTCGGCGGCTGAGGAAATTGAGCCGATGCTGCGGGTGGCGCTTGCGTTGGATGGTCCCTCCACCATCCGCTTCCCCAAGAGTGCTCCCCGCCACATTGCCGAGGACGCCGTGGGCCACGGCCTCGAAGGACACCGGTTGCGCACCGGTGACGGGTCGGTCTGCCTGCTTGGGGTGGGCAAGCTGGTGGGACCCTGCCTGGCCGCAGCCGATGAACTGGAAGCCGAGGGTATTGCCGCCACCGTATGGGACGTGCGTGTCGTCTCCCCTCCCGACGCCGCCATGCTGGCCGATGCGGCCCGCCACTCCCTCGTGATCACGGCCGAAGACGGCGTGCGCCACGGGGGCGCCGGGGCCTTCCTGATCGACGCCATGGCGACCCAGGTCGAAACGCACGGCGACGCCCTTGACGGCGCCTTCGGCGAAGGGATGCCGATCACCCGGGTCCTCGGAATCCCGAGGGAGTACCTGGCCCAGGGCCGGGCGGACGACATCCTGGCCAACCTGGGTCTCGACGGTGCCGGCATCGCCGATCGTGTGCGCCGGGCCCTCCAGCACATCTCGGCCGATCGCCGGTTCGGCTGAGCTCAGGGGCGGTTGGCTCCGTTGGCTCGCACGAAGTCGTTCACGGCGTAGTAGGCGTCAATTGACTCCCCGGCGTCACCCCAGAATCCCTCCAGCACGTCGTAGGCCATCTGTCGCTCGTTCACGTAGTGATTGTTCACGTCGGTGATCTCCAACTCGCCGCGCCCAGAAGGAACGAGGGTCGGGATTACGCTGAAGACCGCGGCGTCGTAGCAGTAGATCCCGGTCACACCGAAATTGCTGGCCGGATGTTCCGGCTTCTCCTCAATGAGTTCGACCTTCCCTTCGGCCGAGAGCACCGGGACACCCAAGTGGCGCAGGTGCTCGGGCTCGTCCACCGGAGTGAGCAGGATCCGGGCCCCGACCGGGTCGGCCCGGAAGGCTTCCACCATGGGTTTGATCGATCGCTCCATGACGTTGTCCGCCAACATCACGAGGACCGGGTCACCGTCGACGAAGCGCTCGGCCAGGCCCAGGGCCTCGGCGATCCCACCCGCCTGGTCCTGGTAGGCGTAGGAGAGGCGGTCAATCCCCCACTCGTGCCCGTTGCCGAGAAGGCGGAGGAACTCCCCGGCGTGGGTCCCGCCGGTCACCAGCATGATTTCGTCAATGCCGGCAGTGACCAGGGCCTCGATTGACCAGGCGATCATCGGCCGGTCGTAAATGGGCAGCAGGTGCTTGTTGGTGATGCGGGTCAGGGGGTAGAGGCGCGAACCCGTGCCCCCAGCCAGGAGGACCCCCTTCACCGCGGCCGCCTCGGGCTGGTGCGCGTGCGCATCCCGCCTGCTTAGTCGAATGTGAGCACGCCGCGCGCCACCCGGCCGGCATGCATTTCGTCGACGATCTCGCTGAATCGGTCGAGGGGCCGGGTCAGGGACACCAGCTCGTCCAGCATGAGCCGCCCCGAGAGATAGAGATCCACCATGAGCGGGATGTCAAAGTGGGGGCGGGCGGATCCGTAGCGGCAGCCGATCAACCCGCGGTCGACATAGGCCAGGGCGTTGACGTCCACCGAGACCTCGGTGCCCCGCGGGGGGATCCCGATGGCCACGGCGGTGCCACCCCAGTCCAGGCAGTCCAGTGCGCTGCGCAACACCGTCGGATGGCCGACGCAGTCGAAGGCCCAGGTGACGCCGCCCAGGGGGAAGAGGGCGCCGGCTGCCGACTCCCGGTTGGGCGGCGTGAACCCGCGCACCGCTGCGGCGGCGTCACCCGAGCTGGCATCGACGAAGTGGGTCGCCCCGAACTGCCGCCCCAGCGTCTCCTTTGACGCCATCGTGTCCACGGCCACGATGCGGGTCGCCCCGGCGATTCGCAGCCCCTGGATCACGTTGAGCCCCACACCACCCACGCCGAAAACCGCCGCGGTGTCGCCGGGTCGGACCTTGGCCCGGTTCAACACGGCACCGACACCCGTCAGGACGCCGCACCCGATGAGGCAGGCCGAGGTCAGCGGCACCTCTTTGGGGATGCGCACTGCCTGCACCTCTCTGACCACGGTGACCTCGGTGAATACCGAGGCCGCCGCGAAGTTGGAGGCCGGCTCCCCCTGGTAGGTGAACGGTGTCGAGATGTTGCCCAGCGAGCTCTTGCACCAGGTCGGGTGGCCCGTGCTGCAGGCCCGGCAGTGACCACAACTGGCCAGGGTGGCGATGACCACGTGGTCTCCCGGTTTGACCGAGGTGACCGCCGATCCGACGGACTCCACCACGCCCGCCCCTTCGTGCCCTAACACCGCCGGTGCCGGGAACGGGATGGTGCCATCGATCACCGAGAGGTCCGAGTGGCACACCCCCGCCGCCCGCATCTCGACGCGCACCTCGTTGGGTCCCGCCGCCCGTACCTCGAGTGCGTCGGTGACTTCGACCCCGTCCCCTGTGTACACGATGCCTCGCACTTACTTGCTCCTCTCGTTGGTCACGACATGATCTTCTCCGGCCGCATGACGCTGGCGCAGCTCGCGCTTGAGCACCTTCCCACTGGCGTTGACCGGGAGGGACTCCACCAGCACGACGCCGCGGGGCACCTTGTAGTTCGCCATGGTGTCGCGCGACCAGCTCAGGATGGCCCGGCCCAATGCGTCGGGATCCTCTGACCCCGCATGCGCCGCGCTCGGCACCACGTAGGCGCACCCCACCTCACCCATCCGCTCATCGGGGACACCCACCACCGCCACCTGGGCCACCGCCTCGTGCCCCCGCAGCATGGCCTCGATCTCGGCCGGGTAGGCGTTGAAGCCGCCCACCACGAACATGTCCTTGACCCGATCGGTGATGGTGACGTTCCCGGCGCCGTCCATCACGCCGATATCCCCCGTGTGCAGCCACCCCTCGGGGTCGATGGCCGCCTCCGTGGCCGCCTCGTCACCCCAGTAGCCCGACATCACCGTGTAGCCGCGGACCACGATCTCCCCCGGTTCCCCCGGCGGCACCGGCCGGCCGGCGACCACCGCCCGGACCTCGAGGCCCGGAATGGCGCGGCCCGACGTACCGGCGACGATGGCGGCCGGGTCGCTGCGACGGCACATGGTGACCGTGCCACACGACTCGGTGAGCCCGTAGGCCGTGAGGACGGTGGAGAAGCCCAGTTCACGGCTCATGTCGTGCACCAACTCCACCGGAACGACGGCCGCCCCGGTGACGCCGAGCCGCAACGTGGAGAGGTCGTAACGGCCCCGGTCGGGGTCGGCCAGCAGGGTTTGGTAGAGGGTCGGCGGGCCCGGCAGGACACTGATTCGTTCCGCCTCAATGCGGGCCATCACCTTGGTGGTGTCGAAGATGGGTTCGGGGACCACGGTGGCACCGGCCATGAGGCAGGCCAGGATGCCCGCCTTGTAGCCGAAGGTGTGGAAGAAGGGATTGACCACGAGATACCGGTCGCCCGCTCCCAAGCCGACGATGGAGGACCAGGTGCCGAAGGTCCGCAGCGACTGCGCGTGCGTCGTGGCGGCCCCTTTGGGATGGCCGGTCGTGCCCGAGGTGAAGATGAGATCGGCGATGTCATCGGGCCTGATGGTCCCGGCCCGGGCCGCCGTCACGGATGGGGCGACCCCCGCACCGGCCCCGAGGAACGCGGCCAGCCCCACGCCCCCGCCCGCTCCTTCCTCCCCGCGCAGCAAGACGATCCGGCGCAACGCGCCCACGTCCTCACCCGCTAGGAGCGAGGGGTAGTCGACCCCCAGGAAGCCGCGCACCGTGAGTAAGACGGTGGCCCCCGCCTCCCGGACGATGTACGCCGCCTCGGCACCCTTGAAACGGGTGTTCAAGGGCACCAGCACGGCACCCGCCCGCAACGCCCCCAGCGCGGCCACCATCCACTCGGCACAGTTGGGGGCCCACACCGCCACCCGGTCACCGGCCTCGACACCGATGGCCACGAAGCCGCGGGCGTAGCGGTCCACCTCGCCGGCCAACTGGGCGTAGGTGAGCCGGACGTCGGCGTCGACCACCGCCTCCGTACCGGCGTGGCGCTCGGCTGCGTCGGCCACCAGGCTCGGAATGGTGCCCCAGATCAGATCGGCTCGCGGGTCCTCGTCCTCTGCCGGCGCGCCACCGATCCCCGTCACGGGTGCTGGCTGCTCACGGAGATGACCTCACCGCTCATATAGCTCGAGTAGTCGCTGGCCAGGAACACGATCACGTTGGCCACCTCCCACGTCTCGGCGCCCCGCCCGAAGAGCTCGCGTCGGCGCAGGATGGCCAGGTCCTCGTCGGGGATGGCCCGGTTGAGGAAGGGGTGTTCGGCCAGGCTGGGCGACACCGCGTTGACCCGGACCCCGAAGGGGGCCGCCTCGGCGGCGGCGCAGCGGGTCAGGGCCATCACCCCGGCCTTGGCGGCGGCGTAGTGCGCCTGCCCCGGCTGGGCCCGCCATCCGAGGACCGAGGCGTTGTTGACGATGGCACCCCCTTCCTGCGCCAGCAGGTGCGCCAGGGCGGCCCGGGTGCAGCGGAACGTCCCGGTCAAGGTGATGTCGAGCACGGTCGCCCACTGCTCGTCGGTCATGTCCACCAGGGGTACCGTCCCACCCAGTCCGGCGTTGTGCACCGCCACGTCGAAGCGGCCGAAGTGCGCGATGGCCCCCTCGTAGAGCCCGGTCACCTGCGCCTGGTCGGTCACGTTGCAGGCGATGGCATGGACGTCGCCGCCCGTCTCGGCCCGCAGCTCCTCGGCCGTCTCGGCCAGCCGCCGCTCGTGCGCGTCGGAGACGACCACGGCCGCCCCCTCCTCCAGGCAGCGCCGGGCGGTGGCCGAACCGATCCCCGTCCCGGCCGCCGCCGTCACGATGACGACCTTCCCGGACAGCAGGCCATGGCCCCCCGGTGGGACCGGGGGTGGTGGTGGATCAAAAGAACCCTGAAGGCTCACACGGTCCCTTTCGGCTCGGGCGGGAGACCGAGCACCCGCTCGCCAATGATGTTGCGCTGGATCTGGTTGGAGCCACCGTAAATCGTTTCCGACCGCGAGAAGAGAAATGAGCGTTGCAGCTCGTTGAGCTCGTAGGCCCCCTCGCCTAGGACGGTCGCCACTGGTCCCAGCACGCTCATGGCCAACTCGCCCAGCCGGCGATGCCAGCTGCTCCAGTAGAGCTTGGCAATGGAGGCCTCGGGGGGTGCCACCGGACCGTCGACGCCCGAGAGGCTGCGCAAGGTGTTGAGCCGCATGATGGCCAGCTCCATGTGGGCCCGGGCCAACTGCTGGCGGATCACCGGCTCACGTGACCGACCATTCTCCTGGGCCAGGGCGATGATCCGGTCCAGCTCGCGCACGAAGCTCAGTTGATGGCCGAGCAGCGCCACCCCGCGCTCGAAGGCCAGCGTGGCCAGGGCCACTCGCCACCCGTCGCCGACCGCGCCCACCACGTGGTCCCGCCTCGTGCGGGCCCCGTCGAAGAAGACTTCGTTGAACTCGCTGGTCCTGGTCAGCTGCAGGATGGGGCGCACCTCAATGCCGGGCTGGTCCATCGGCACCAGGAGGTAGGACAGCCCCTTGTGGCGCTTCGATGCGGGATCGGTGCGGCACACCACGAAGCACCAATCGGCCTGGTGGGCCAGCGAGGTCCAGACCTTCTGCCCGGTGACCACCCACTCGTCGCCGTCGAGCTCGGCCCTGGTGGTGACGTTGGCCAGGTCGCTCCCGGCGTCCGGCTCGGAGTAGCCCTGGCACCACAGCTCGCGGCCTTCCCGGATGGGGGGCAGGAAGCGCTCTTTCTGCGCCTCGGTGCCGAAGTGGATCAGGGTCGGGCCGAGCAGGCCTTCACCCAAGATGTTGACCCGGCCGGGTGCCGCCGCCCGGCTGTACTCCTCGTTGAAGATGACCTGCTCGGTCATGGTGGCTCCCCGCCCGCCGTGCTCAACCGGCCAGCCCAGGCACGTCCAGCCGCCCTCGGCCAGCACCTTCTCCCAGCGTTGCCGCACCTCGAACCCGTGGGATTCGTCGCCCGAGCCCCCGCGGCCCCCCAGCTCGGCGAATTCGCCCACCATCTTCTCGTCGAGGAAGCGGCGCACCTCGGCCCGGAACGCCACGTCCTCGGGGCGGTCTCGCAGGTCCATGGCCCCGGAAGCGTACCGAAGCCGGCCCCCACCATCTGACGGGCCGTCAGGTGTTCTCCCGCTGGTCGGGTCCGTGATGCCCTGGAATACTCATGGCATGCGCCTAAGGGGATCCTGATGCCCTATTCGGTGGGTCGGATCGTGCACGATGCCGATGCCCACCTCATGGAGACACCGACCTGGCTGCGGGACCATGCCGAGGCCACCTACCGCGATCGCCTCCCGCTCCTGCGCTATCCGAGCGGCAACGAGCTCCGCCAGACGGGGAGTCCCGAAGAGCAGCAACGGGACCTGGTGGCGTCGTTCGAGACGTTGCGCCGCCGTCACGGCAGCGAGGAATACCGGCGCACCGAAGCAGCCGAGATCATGGCGCGCAAGAACTTCGCCGCCACCGGGTCGTTCATTGCCGAGGACCGGTCGCGGGCGCTGGACCTCCTGGGCTTTTCCAGCCAGTTGATCTTCAACACCTTCCACAACGGTCGGCTGCACGGCCTGGAGCACGCCGGTGACGACGAGCTGGCCTACGCGGCGGCCCGTGCCCACAACCGCGGCATGCTCGAATTCTGCGGCGCCGATCCCCGCCTCCTGCCCTCCCTCTACGTCCCGCTGGTCAATCCGGAGAAAGCCATTGCGGCGACCCGTGACGCGCTGGCCCAGGGCGCGGCCGCGCTGCTCGTCGCCTCGGGCTGTCCCCCGACGTTCTCACCCAGCCACACCGATCTGTTCGGCGTGTGGGCCCAGGCCGAAGAGGCGGGCATCCCGGTGGTCTTTCATGTCGGCGGTACGGGAGACTTGATCGATCCCCACTACTTCGTCAACGGGCTCCCCGTGCCCCACGACTTCCACGGCGGTGACGAGAACTTCCGCTCCGTCGACTACATGGGCATCCCCGTCCCGCCGGCCCAGACCTTGGCCACCCTGATCTTCGATGGTGTGCTGGAGCGCTTTCCCGATCTGCGCATCGGCGTCATAGAGCAGGGAGCCATCTGGGTGCCCTCATGGCTGCGCCAGATGGAATCGGCCTTCGAGGCCTTCTGCCGCCATGAGGAACGCCTGCAAGGGTTGTCCCTGCGCCCCTCCGACTACGTGCACCGCCAGGTGAGATTCACGCCCTACCCGACCGAGGATGTCGGCTGGATAGTCGCGCAAGCTGGACCGGACCTCGTGATGTTCTCATCCGACTATCCCCACGTAGAGGGTGGCCGCAAACCGATCGAGCGGTTCGAGGCCTCGCTCGGCGATGCCTCCGACGACGTGCGCCAGCAGTTCTACGTGGACAACTTCCTGTTCCTGATGGGCGCGGCCGGCGCCCGGCTCGCCGCCTGAATGTCGATGACCAAGGTGGATGGGCTGGTGGAGCCCGGCTATGAGGCGGTGCGGGACGCCTTCGCCCACAATCACGAGGTCGGGCGCGAGATCGGGTCGGCCTTCTGCCTCCACGTCGGCGGCCGCAAGGTGGTCGATATCTACGGCGGGCACTTCGACCGCCAGGCCATCCGCCCCTACGACGAGGGCACCTTGCAACTGGTCTTCTCCTCCACCAAGGGAGCCACCGCCGCCTGCGCCAACCTGCTGGCCCAGCGGGGCCAGCTCGACCTCAATGCACCGGTGGCCACCTACTGGCCCGAGTTCGCCCAGGGTGGCAAGGCCGACATCCCGGTGCTCTTCCTGCTCACCCACCAGGCCGGCCTGCCGGCCGTCGACCGCCCCCTCTCCGCAGAAGAGGTACAGGCGTGGGACCCCGTTGTGTCCGCCCTGGCCGAGCAGGTTCCGTTCTGGGAGCCCGGCACCGCCCACGGCTACCACGCCGTGACCTACGGCTGGCTGGTCGGCGAGGTGGTGCGCCGGATCAGTGGCCGGTCGTTGGGCGCCTACTTCGCCGAGGAGATCGCCGGACCCCTCGGCCTGGAATTCTGGATCGGCCTCCCCGAGGAGCACGAGTCCCGGGTCTCCCCCGTCACGGGCGGCTCCGTGGTGGCCGAGGGCGGCGGCGGTGGGTTTCCGGACGACTTCTCGTCGTCACTGGTGGCCCGGACGCTCAACCCCGGCGGTGCCTTCAGTGATCCGAAGTGGCCCAACCAGCGCGCCTGGCACGCCGCCGAGGTCCCGGCCGCCAACGGGATCACCAACGCCACCTCGCTCTCCCGTCTCTACGCCAGCCTGGTCGGCACCGTTGAAGGGGGACCGTCAGAACCACTCCTGACACCCGCCCAGGTCGATGAGGCCCGGATTGTGCGGACCTTTGGCCCCGACCAGGTCTTCTTGTCCCTGGGCTTTGAAATGGACCAGAAGATCGGACAGGGCTTCTGGGTCTCCGGCCCGTTCTCCCCCTTCGGCGCCGCAGGGTCGTTCGGCCACACCGGTGCCGGAGGGTCATTCGGCTTCGCCGATCCCGAGAACCAACTCGCCGTCGGCTATGTGATGAACAAAATGTCCGGCGGGTTGTTCGGCGACCCCCGGGCCCGTCGGCTGATCAAAGCCGTGTACGCCTGCGTAGGCGTGGAGCCGAAATACTTCTAGCGCCCAACTGGTTGTACTGCAGTGAAAGGGGTTGTCAATGTTCACCCGCAAGGCCGCAAAGCTGGATCCCGAGATGACATTCGAAGTGGCCAAGTCCGACGATGAGTGGATGCAGGCACTGACACCGGAGCGCTACGACGTCCTGCGCCGCGCCGGCACGGAACCGGCGTGGTCAGGGGAGCTCCTCCACGTTGAAGGCGAGGGCGTCTTTCGGTGCGCCGGCTGCCAGGCCGAGCTCTTCGACACCGATTCCAAATTCGACTCGGGATCGGGGTGGCCCAGCTTCGACCGGGCCAAGGCGGCGGGCACCATCCTTGAGCACACCGACCGCAGCTTCGGAATGGCCCGCACCGAAATCGTGTGCGCCCGGTGCGGGGGCCACCTGGGACACGTGTTCCCCGATGGCCCCACCGACACCGGACTGCGCTACTGCGTGAACTCGCTCTCGCTCACCTACGAGCCGAGCGAGGACGCGGCATCCTCGGAGGACTGAGGCTCCGCCAGCCTTCCTTCGACGTCATCGAAGAGCGCACTGAAGCGGGCCGCCTCTGACGGCATCTCCAACTGACGCAATAGTGACTCGCCCAACGCGAGGGCGCCACAGATCTCGAAGACCTCTTCCTTCACGAAGGAGATTCGTCCCGCGAACCGTGCCGGCTGCGGCGGCGCAGCAGCAACAGCGCCGCTATCACCACTGCCGTCGCCGCTGCTCCCGCCACGTCGCTGACCGGGTGCGTGCGTAGGCCCTCGAGTAGGAACCTGCCCGCGGACATCGCCGCGGACAGGCCCAAGGATGTGATCAGCCAGGGAGGCACTCACGCCTCGACCGGCACTGCTCCCGATGCCATGTCATCCTCGACTGCCCCGTCGCTCTGATCGGCGGCGGCCCGGCGGTCGACCCGCTGCACGTCGGCCGTGGCGAAGCGGAGGCTCGGACCGACCTCGTCGGCGGTGATCTCTACCTTGGAGCGGTGCTCGCCCTCTTCGTTCTCCCAGGTGCGTTGCTCCAGGCGGCCGGTGACCACCACCCGCATACCCTTGGAGAGGCTGAGGGCCACGTTCTCCGCCAGGTCCCTCCAGCAGATGACGTCGAAGAACGACGTGGCCTCCTGCCATTCCTGGGTGGTCCGGTCCTGCCAGCGTCGATTCACGGCGACACCCAACTGAGCCGTGGCTTGGCCCTCCCTGGTGTAGCGGATCTCGGGTTCGCGGGTCAGGTTGCCCGTGATGGTGGTCGTATTGGCCATGTGATACTCCTCGCTTCCGTCCTGCCCCCGCATGGGCGAGGGACGGAGGGATCGTGAGCGTCAGACCTTGCTCGAAACCTTGCTCGAAACCTTGCCCGGCAGAAATTCTTCGTCAATCCCCGGGAGCGACTGAATGCCTCTTCTTCACCTCACTTGGTGGTCCGCGCCTCCACCTGGGCCAGCTTGTCCGCCAGGTCGCTGAGGATCTTGTCCTGGGCCATGAGGTGCTCCTGGATCTTGATCGCCTCGTGGAGCACGGCGTCGGCGTCGTTGTAGGTGGCCTCTGCCCGCGCGTCACTGGCCTCGGCCTGGACGTTCTGCCCGACGATGATGATGGGCAGGAGGACGAGCTGCAAGAAGGTCTGCGCTATCCAGGCGATCAGGGCGATGAGGCTGGCCTTGATGAGGGCGCTCGGAAACACGGTGGCGAAAATGTGGAAGCCACTCAGCACGGCGGGGAGGGAAAGCAGCGACAACACGCTGAAGATGTAGGCGCTTGTCATGCTCCCGACGTTGGTGGTGATGGCCACGGCCAGCTTCTTGTTGAACCGCTGGTAGGTGGTGTCGGCGGGCATGTGGTCTTGGACCTTGACCGGCACTCCCGCCTCACCGTCGGCCGCGGCTTTCGTTCGATGGTGCGGGATGTAGGAGTAAATCGAGTGCTCGGTCATCGGGACCCTCCTCGGATGGGCACGGGCATGCCAGTCAAGCATAGGCAGGGACACTCAATTTTTGGATCCCGTCCGGAGGACGGCACCGCTAGAGCACACCGGTTCCCACTGCCACTCCGACCAGGACGAGCACCGCTCCGCCCACCAACTCGCTTCGTTGGCCCAGTGGCCCGCTCAGTCGATTGCCCAATTCGAGCCCGAGCAACGACATGGCCACACTGACCGCACCTATCGTGATGGCGGCCACGACGATATTCAGACGCGTGGTGCCGAGAGCGAATCCGATGACCAGGTTGTCGATGCTGAGCGCCGCGCCGAGGAGCAGCAGCCTCTTGAGGCTTGGTGCCGCGTCCGGTCCGTGCCGGCGTTCGCCCACGAACTCGGTGACGATGGCATAGGCACCAACCAGCCCCAGCAGCACACCCCCGACCGGACGGGTCGCGCTCCCTAGGTCACGCGCCAGCGAGTGACCGAGGAAGAGTCCGACCACGGGCATCGCTCCCTCGAAGGCTCCGAAGACAAGGCCGACGCGCACTCGCAGTCTCTGGTCGACGCCCGAGACCCCGATGGCGGCTGAGACACCCAAATTGTCCAGTCCCACCGACAACGCAACCAGGATGAGTGCGACCACTCTCGAAACGTAATCGGATCCGAAGTTCGCGGCCCATTTGGCAGCTCTCGGCTGGCGTCGTCGTTCTCGAGGTGCCGCGATCTATGCCTAATGAGCTTCGTATAATACA
>PNAT01000042.1 GCA_003169675.1 Acidimicrobiaceae bacterium | reverse complement strand
TTTCCCGTTTACTCAGCAGTCTCCTAGCTGATCGCGGGAGCGGTGCGGCCGTTGATCTGCAGCAGGCGGATGGTCGTACCCTCCATCCCAGTGACGGCGGGGGTCCCGCCGGCAAGCGTCTGGTTCGGCACCACCAGGCTGATCTTGAGGTAGACGAGGTACCCGCCGCGCACAATGGCAATCTCGAAGACCTTGCCGTGGGCCGTGGTCACGGGGACCCTGCTCGGTGGCCTCACCCTGGCCACGAATGCCTGGAGGGTCTCGGTCCGGACGAATTGGGAGCCCTGGCGAACCCAATGGGACGGGCCCGCCACAATTGCCGCGTAGCCGGCCAGAGCGGGTTGGATCGCCGAGCTGCCCAATGTGCCCAGGAGAGAGACTGGCGGACCGGTCCGGTACACCGCCAAATGAGACGGGGGCACAAATTTGATGAGACGGGTCTGGCTGAGCGTGCCGGTCCCAGGCCCAGCTGAGATCTGGCTGGTCAGATCCATGGAAAAGGAGTTGGCGCCCAGAGGTGATCCGAACGTCTCCGCCGTGCCGTTCTGCACGACCAAGGTTGCACCGTCAGGTGCCGCCATCACGGCCACCGCAGCGAACACAGCAGTGAGAGCGGTCAGCACCGCCAGCAGGGTCAGAGGAATCCCGTTGCGGCGCGGCACGGGACAACGCTAACCCGCGCTCCCGGTCGACCTCGGTACCCCTGGACCCGCAGCGGGGCTACAGAGCCGCAGCCCGGCGTTGGAGCTGGGCCCGGTCTGGTTTGCCTGAACCCAGGAGTGGGAGCTGCGTTAGCTGCTCGACCCGCTCGGGCGTCTTGAACTTGGCCACGCCACGCTCGGCGAACCAACGTCGGCATTCGTCCAGGTCAAAGGGAGAGGTCGCCACAACGAAGGCCGCCACCCGCTCACCCATGAGCGGATCCGGGTAGCCGACGGCGACGGCCTGCCGAATGCCCGGATGTGCTTCGAGGGCAGCTTCAACCTCAGATGCTGAGATGTTCTCGCCGCCGCGGATGATGACGTCCTTCAACCGTCCGACGATGCAAAGCCAACCTTCGGCATCCACGGTGGCCAAGTCACCGGTGCGGAACCAGCCGCCGGGGGCGATGACGTCCGCCGTCTGGATCGGACTGACGTAGCCGGCGAACATCTCGGGGCCCCGGACCCAGAGCTCGCCCCGTTGTCCCACACCCATCTTCGAACCGGAGACCGGATCGGACACCCTCAATTCGACCAGACCCACGGCACGCCCATCGGTGTCGCGAGCCTTGTCGGCCGGATCATCATTTGTGCTCGTGGTAACGGTGGGGGCCTCGGTGGATCCGTAGGTCCTCTTGACCCGGCAGTTGAATGTCCGGGCCGTGTCCTCCACGAAGGCCGGGGTGACGGACGCTCCGCCACTTGAGACCAGACGGACCGACGACAGGTCGAACTGACGTCCACTCTCGTCGCCCAGGGCGGTGGCCATGGCGACGAAGAACGTGGGAGGACCGGCCAGGAAGGACACCCGCTCGCGGTCGACCAGCTCGAGCGCTTGTAGGGGATCGAAGCGCCGGACCAGTACAGCCCGGAGACCGGCGGCGCCTGGAACCAGTACCCCGTTGAGGAGGCCCGAGATGTGGGCCATGGGGGCCGGCATGAGCACGGCATCCGTGGGCCCGAGCCCGTGGACGCGGGACATCAGGGTCGCCTTCCAGCTCAGGGCGCGCTGGGTGTGCAGCACCGCTTTTGGAGTTCCCGTTGAGCCCGAGGTGAAGAGGACGAGAGCGACGTCGGACAGACGGGTGCCGCACGTGCCTGGTCGTACCGGATCGCCGCCCAATCGGTCCACGATGGCCGTTGGATCCGAGATGGCGTCAGCCTTGATCTCGACCATCAAGGCCGGATCGACCTGCCCAAGCGCTCCAGACACTTCGGAGGCCCCGAAGGAGTGGAGCACCGGTGCAGCGACCGCGCCGACGCGCCAGCAGGCGCGGGCCAGTACCGCCGCGGCCAGGCTGTTGGGGAGCTGCCATGCCACGACATCGCCCTTCTTGATCCCCTGTGACCGAAGGCCTCCCGCCACCCGGGCCACCACATCATTGACCGCATCGGGCGACAGTCGGGAGTCGCCGTCGACAATTTCACCACCCTTGGCCGTGAGCAACGCGTCAAGCGTGGGCACCGCCCACGGACCACCATCTCGTCTATAGGCCCGGGCTTGGCTCGGCACCCAGGTGGCGCGGAGTCGGGCCATCACAGGTGGGCACCCTACCTGTCCTCCCACTAGCGTGACCCTGATGTCAGCGACAGGATGGGTGCCGCGGTGGATCTGGCGCTGAAACCGGAGGACGAGGCGTTCGCCTCCTCTTTCCGGGTGTGGCTCGAGGGCAATCTGCTACGACCTCCAGCCTTCGTCGATCTGGCGGACGAGGTGTCCTGGGGGAGAGAGTGGCAGGCCACCCTGGCCGCCGAACGCTGGGTGGGGGTGCACTGGCCCAGCGCCTACGGCGGGCGCAGTGCGACACCAGTGCAGGTTGCCCTGTACCAGAGCGAGTACGCCCGGTCGCAGGCTCCACAGCCGGTGAACAGGGTTGGCATCAACCTGGTGGGCCCGACCCTCCTGGCCCACGGCACAGACGATCAGCGACTGCGGTACCTGCCCTCCATACTCTCGGCCGAAGAGATCTGGTGTCAGCTCTTCAGCGAGCCCGACGCCGGCAGCGATCTGGCTTCGCTTTCGACCCAAGCCGTCGCTGTCGAGGGTGGCTTCGAGGTAACGGGGCGCAAGGTCTGGACTTCCTACGCACAGTTCGCTACCTGGGGGCTGTGCCTGGCCCGCACCGACCCTGACGCACCCCGGCCACAGCAGGGCATCTCCGCCCTGATCGTCGACATGTCGGCACCTGGCGTGGACATTCGCCCCCTGGTGCAAATGACCGGTGACGCCGAGTTCAACGAGGTCTTTTTGAATGACGTCTTCGTCCCGACCGAACAGCTGGTGGGTATCGAGGGACAGGGATGGACGGTGGCTGGCTCGACCTTGGCGCACGAGAGGGGAACCAATTTCCCCTTTAAGGAACAAGTCGTCCATGAGACGTACCTGGCCCGCCTCTACAAGGAGGCGCTCGCCAATGGCGCTCTTGATGATCCCGTGGTGGCCGATGCGTTGGCCCAGTCCTATATCGACCTGGGCGTGCTGCGACTCCACAATCTCCGTACTTTGACCCGCCTCGGCCGGGGAGAAGAGCCAGGACCAGAGTCGAGTTGGGTCAAGCTCATGTGGACGACCATGACGCAACACCTCTCCGAGACGGGGATGGCGGTCACCGGCCGCGACCCGGTGTCTTCCCAGTCAGGACCATGGGCCCGGCAGTGGCTGTGGAGCCGTGCGGCCAGCATTGCCGGGGGTACCTCCGAAGTGCAGCGGGACATCATCGCCGGGAGGATTCTGCGCCTGCCCCGTTGATGTTGCCCTGGGTCCGTGGGTTCACTCCCGGACGGACATGAAGGCCATCGGCACGGTGGAACCGAAAGCTTTATCGAGGGTGGCGATACGGCGACCGGGTTGCACCGCCGCTTTGATGGGTCGAAGGCTCGGGCCTAGCAGCTCAGCGGTGGTGTCAAGATCTGCCACGGTGAAGGTGAGTCCCCAGAAACGAGCTTGACCTGGTGCAGCGGCGGTTGGTGCACCCACCACCTCGACGACCACGTCGTCCAGCTTGAAGAAGGCCTGTGTCATCGGATGCTCACTTGTTCCGGCCTGGCGTGTCCGGCGAAGTGTGATGCCAGCGGACTCGAATGCGCTGATCGTCCGTTTCAGGTCGGGCGTCTCGACCACGACATGATCGAGGGAGAGGACCCCGTTGGGATGAGCAGGTGCCGATGGAGCAGGAAGTTGCTCAAGGTGGCGAGTGGGGAGCTCATCAAACCCGTCGGCGTTACGCAGCGTCCAGGCCACAACACCCCGTCCTGACAGGCCCAATCGATGGCAGACCTTGCCGACCCAGGTGCTCCCGCCGATCACGTCAAAACCCAACTGGCCCCACAGCTGGGGTGGATCGGCGATGTCCACGCCGCTCAACTCAGGCAACTGGCGCCGTTCCTCAGCTCAGTCGGGTGCAATGGCGATGTCGTAGTTCCCGTGCTCGTCAAGGGCGGCGGCGTCACCCGGTGCGAGGACAACGACGGTGAAGGGCTCCTCTATGAGTGCCGGTCCGACCACCACGGCACCGGCACCGAAGGCGGCTCCGTCATAGGTGGGGACATCAATGAACCCTTCCCCGAAGTGGACGGGGCGTGAACCGGTTCGGGCTGCCTCGGCGTCGCTCACATCGCCCATGTGAGCCAGGGTCGCAGGCTTTGCCGTTGCACCACGGTGCACCATCCGGATGCCGCGAACGAGCGGCTGTTGATTGCGAAACGCAAATCCACGCTCCACTTCATGTTGATGGTGGAACCGGTCGGCCAAAATCAGCAGGTGATCCTCGGACAGCGACTCACCCTCGGGAATCGGCACCGACATATCAAAGTTCTGGCCGTGGTAGCACATCTGCGCGAACAGGTCAGCCTGTACCGCACCTTCTCCGAGACAGGCGGGTGCGAGTTCGCCCTCCGCCTCCTCTCGAAGCTCAGCGGCCAGGGCGTGCACCTTGGAGAAATTGATGTCGGAGAGTTTGACCACATAGGCCCGCATCAGATCGACCACATAGTCGGAGACGAGCAACCCCAGAGCAGAGAACGCGGGGGACGCCTTGGGAATCAAGACGCGGTCGATGCCCAGCTCCCGTGCCTGCGCCCAAGCATGGACGGCACCGCCCCCGCCATAGGCCACCAGGGACAGAGTCCTCGGGTCAGCGCCGTGCCGTGAGAGGACCTTGCGCACTGCATTGGCCATGTTGGCGTTGACGATGCGTTGAATCGACCACGCCGCATCATCGACACTCAAACCCAAGGGTTCTGCTACATCACGGGCGATGGCGGCTCGCCCGGATTCAATGTCGAGTTCCATTCGTCCGCCCGCAAAGCTCTTGGCCGGAAGGTATCCGAGAGCGGCGTCGCTGTCGGTGACCGTGGCCCGGGTACCGCCCCTCCCGTAGCACACCGGTCCGGGAAATGATCCGGCCGAGTCGGGACCGACGAGGAGCGCGCCCTGACGCACCCGGGCGATTGAACCACCACCAGCTCCCACGCTATGGATATCGACCATTGGCAGGTTGATGTAGTAGCGGTGGCGCCAATTCCAGTCCGTGGCGACTGCCGGGCTCCCATCCTGCACCAGGCACACGTCATAGGAGGTGCCCCCCATGTCGGCCGCCACGAAATTGGGCACTCCGCTCCGGCCGGCGGCGATTGCCGCCGCCATGACTCCACCTGTGGGACCCGAACCCAGCAGAGACACCGCTCTCTTGTTGACCGACTGCGGCGGCATGACCCCGCCGCTGGACTGCATCAGCACGACCTGTCCTTCAAATCCGGACACCCGTAGCTGCTCGACCAATCGCTCAACGTAGGCCGAGATCTTGGGTGCGACATAGGCGTTCACCAGCGTGGTCGATGCGCGCTCGAATTCGGGTGCTCGGGGAAGGACCTCATGCGATAACGAGATGTGTCTCACATCGGGAAATTCTTCAAGAATGAGCTGGCGTGCCCTGCGTTCATGGTCAGGATTCACAAAGCTGAAGAGAAAACACATGGCGATTGACTCCACACCAAGCTTCTTCAGGCGCTGGACGCCTCGACGTACGGCAGTTTCATCAAGCTCCAGGACAACATTGCCTTCGAAGTCACACCGTTCGGGAATTGGGATACGCGCCCGCCGCTGCGCAATGGGCTCAGGTGGGGGATAGGCCGGATCCCAGATGTTCTCCTTGTGGTCGCGCCGCAACTCAATTTCATCACGATGTCCCTCGGTGGCCAGGAGACCGGTGGGGGCACCACTCATCTCAATCATCGTGTTGTCGGCCGTGGTCGTCCCGTGCACGAAGGCTTCCAGGGCTGCACAAAAGGCCTGGCTGTCAAGCCCGAAGGCGGTTGCCAACTGACCGATGCCGGTCAACACGCCGACGGATTGATCGGGTTGCGTGGTCGGCGTTTTGTCGAGGACAACCTGGCCGTCCGGTGTGATGCAGATGAGGTCGGTGAATGTGCCCCCGACGTCTACCCCAACCCGGTAGCCGCCTTGCGCCATGCCCATCCTCTCTTAAGCCGCCCCAATTCGGGGCCGGCGAGAGTTCGATCCTAACCTGACATCGGCGTCAGCCATCAGGGTCGACGGCACGCTACGTTGGCTCGATGCCCGTCTGGCTGACCGAAGGTGAGTACGCCATATTGCGGGCCGCATGTGCCGAGATGATGCCCTCCGATCAGGGAGCACCCGGTGCCGAAGAAGCGGGAGTGGCCGACTACATCGACACGTTGCTGGGAGCGTTTACGTTCGATCCACCGAGAATCTGGGCCGGAGGTCCGACGTCGGGCCGAATGGGTGGCGAGGCACGTTTTGCCACGTTCCATCGCCTGAGCAGGTTGGACGAGTTGGCCTGGCGCATGCGCATAGAAGGTTCACAGGGGATTCCGGAGCGAGAGTTCAACGGACCAGTCATCGGTCTCCAAGAACGGTATCGCTCTGGATTGGTCGCCCTCGGAGATGATTTCACCCAGGTCGATGGCAAGGAACGGCGCCGACGCCTGCGGGCTGATGCGGAATTCTGTGAACTGCTCCACGGTCACTGCTGCGAGGGGATGTACGGTGCACCCGAGTACGGGGGAAACCGCAATGGGGTCGGTTGGGACTACATCGGCCTCAAGGGCGACGTGCAACCGATCGGATACAGCGACGTTGAGGTCTCTGGTCCGTGACCACCGACGCCATCATCATCGGCTCGGGTCCGGGAGGGTCGACAGCGGCCGAGGTCCTGACCCGAGCCGGGTGGTCCGTGGTCATCATGGAGAAGGGGCGTAACCACCTCCTCGACCCCAATGACCTGACGAAACCAGCTGCCGATTACTCCAATGACGAGATCAAGTTCATCTCCCGCTACTTCTTGGGCCCCGATCCATTGATTGAGCCTCGAGCCTTTCGCCGTTCGGCCGAGGAGGGGGAGCACACACACGTGGGAGAGGTGAACTCCATCCCGACGACTGTCGGTGGGGGAGGGACGCACGCCGACGGAAAGGTGCCCCGTTTCCGAGAAGAGGACTTTGGACTCCTCTCGATTCACGGCCCCCAGGAGGGGGCACACGTCGATGACTGGCCGCTGACCTATGAGGAACTTGAGCCGTTCTATGCCGAAGTGGAACGCGCCATCGGCGTGGCGGGCCGTGAAGGAGCCAATCCTTTTGCCGCCTGGCGTTCGGGCCCTTACCCCATGGCTCCGGGTGCGCCCATGTACGGTGCCGTGCTGTCATCGGCCGCCGCCGAAAAGATGGGTCTCCATCCTTACGAAGCTCCGACTGCTGCCAACAGCGTCGCCTACGACGGTCGCCCGGCGTGCAACAACTGCGGCTACTGCGCATTCTTCGGCTGTCCAATTCACGCCAAGGGCGATCCGGTAGCTCTCCTCACCAAGACGATGGCTACCGGCCGCGCTGACCTCATGGCCGAAACGTACGTTTCCCATATTCGGATTGAGGGACGCCGCGCCACCGGGGTCGACTACATCGGGCCCGATGGCGTGGAACGGAAAATGGACGCCAAGTGGATCATCGTGGCGGGCGGTGCCATTGAAACGCCACGTCTCCTCCTGCTTTCCGGGATGGAGCATCCGGCCTTGGGACGACACCTCATGGTGCATTTCCAGACCATCACCGTCGGCCACTTCTCAGAGTTACGCCTGCACCCCCACAAGGGGCGGGCGGTGACCCATGTGCACGACGATGCGATGGTGCAAGACGAGCGCTCGCGTGCAGCGGCTGCCGAGGCTGGTTTGCCCTGGATACGCGGCGGATTGGTGGAGCACAGCGGTGGCGGTCTGCCGATCATGGAAGCCCGACACTCACCCTGGGGTCGTCATCATGCCCAGACCATGCGTGATTCAAACCTGCGCGACCGCATGTGGGCCTTCATTATGCAAGGTGAAGATTTGCCCTACCCGACCAACACCGTCGACTTGAGCCCATCCATCCGCGACGTACGTGGTTTCCCGGTTGCTCGCGTCACCTACCAGCCGGGACCCCATGAGCTGGCAGCATCAAAGCATCACGGGAAGATCCTCCAGTCTGTCTTGGAGGAGATGGGAGCGGACTGGACGATCCATACCTCGTCGCCTGGGGTGTCGTATCACGGGGTGGAGGCCACGCCGGTCCCCGAAAGCCGCCACGTAATCGGCACGGCTCGCATGGGAGATGATCCCACCACATCGGTGGTCGATCGGTGGGGCCGGGTGCACGCACTCGACAATGTTGTGGTGGCCGACTCTTCCGTCTTCGTCACTTCGTCCGGGTACGGTCCGACACTGACACTGGTGGCCCTGGCGGCTCGGGCGGCCCACCACCTGGCCGGGACCGAGCCATCCTGACGCTCCGACCAAAGCGGAAGTAGGCAACGTCGAACAAGGAATGACGTGCTTGTCTCAATCTGGTTGCGGCAAGCAGCGGCATCTCTTGGTACCCCCAAAGGGTGCCATCTGACCGGGTTATGGGTGAATTCCGAGATTGCTTATTGGCTCAGTGACCTCCTGATAATCCGAGGAGATCACCTCTGATTTCCTCGATCCTTTGGATTGTCAGGTTGATCTCGCAGTAGGAGTAGACCAACGGGTAGATCGTTCCCCCAACGTTGGGGGAACTCGCTTCTGTGCATTCGGCCGTCTCGTACGACTTGAAGGCGGATTCAACAGCGTCAACAAGTTTCGAATCTGAAGAACTTCGCTCAAGTTTTAGAGCCGATGCCAGCTGCAATTGAAGCTCGGTTGCGGCGCAATCATCCAGCTGCACCTGGTCTTGTGCAGTCCGTTCACACGAAGAGTTGAAAGCCACCCTTATGGGTGACGGCGATGAAGTGAAGGAGGAAACCATGATCTCCTGCGGCGTTCCACTGTGAGAGCTTCTCGTCCCGATTACGGCGGCCCCTCCAGTGATCGCAATGAGCCCCAACAGGAGACACCACGGGACCCATGAACGCACGGGTCATCTTAACTTCTCGTTTCTCCTTCGTTTCTCAGTTCGGCAATTGGTTCGTGGTGACCATCCTGGCGATCTGAAGCAATGATACTTCGGGAGGGTCTGCCCAATCTCTTGTTGCTCGCCTGGATTGACGATCGTCCAAACGCTTCCACTGTTCGATGTCTTAAAACATCCATAGCCGCCTGGCGAAGCCAGCAGCCGTCCCGCCTGAATGGGCGCCCACGTTCTGACCGCAGGAGGTCATTGCGGGCGACTATCGACCCGGCGTCCCGTTGGCTGCAGGGAGTCGCCAAACCATGAACCTGTTAGGCATTGCAACGTCGTCGCCACACCGGACGATGAGGAGCTACATTTTTGCTTCGAACACACCTGAGTTCTGCGTGGAACCGTCCGGTCGACTTATGGGAGGTTTGCCTCCTTTGGGCCCAACCAACGACAGATCGGGCGCAGGCACGAAGGGAGATGCCGATGTCAGAAGTCGACGAACCGACCGAATCCGGACCAGAAACGGGATCGTCCGAAGGCGCTCCACCTCCGCCGGATAGCACGCCCCAGTCCGCCGGGGGCACGAC
>PNAT01000062.1 GCA_003169675.1 Acidimicrobiaceae bacterium | reverse complement strand
CACGAGGTCTTCCACGCCTGCACGGTGGTGGGCGCCGGCACGTTCGCCTACCTGATCGCCTTCATCGCCCTGCCCCGCTACTGAGGGGCGGGTCGACGACCAGCGGGGGTGCCCCCAAGGTTGCACACTGCCAGCAGGTCATCGCCAGCAAGCACCGACACCCTCCGGGGTGACCGCAGCCCGGCGGTTAGGTGGACCCCAGCCGGAAAGCCCATCCATATCGACACTTCTGTTCCGTCATCCCCGGCATGTCCAGGCGAGTGAGCAGCACCGACAGCTACCTGCCGGTGCGCTCGCGGTGCTGGCACCCTGGCCAGCAGCAGGGCCGACGCTGGCCTTCCTCCAGCTCCTCCTGGGTCCGGCGAATGCGGCGTTCTCGGGTCATCTCCTGCTTGGCATCATCGACCCAGCAGATGAACTCGTTGCGGGCCAGAGGCGTGATGTCCTTCCAGGCATCGAGTGCCGTGGAGTTGGCGATCAGCGCCTCGCGTAGGTCGCCTGGAAGCTTGTGCACCACCCCACCGGGCACTCGCGGGCTGCTCACAGGGCCACGGTAGCGGTGAGGGCGAGCCCTCTCACCATCCGAGCGGCCCCGATCGCAAGATCACAGATCTGCTCTCGCATTCAGAGGGCGGAGTCCCGGAATGACCCGCAGCCTGACCGACCGGCTACCAAACATGGCGGTGCCCCGCCACCATGACGCTCACCTGCGCACCACGCCGGCGGCAGGTTCGCCAATGAGCGCAGTTGTCGTCACCTACCCATTGGATGGGGGAACTCTGAGGTTCATCCTTGATCGGCATTCGGGGTCGCCTGAGGGATTGTGTCCATCCCACTGATTTGGGGCCTTGGTCCGAATCGCACCACTTGTGGCTACAATAGGGCCAGTGGTCAGAGTTGAGCTTGAACGAGTCGAGGCGCTTGAACTTCTCGGAATGACGTTGGCCCACCTCAACGATGCCGAGGCAAGAGCCGAGATGTCACCCCGGGTGGCGCTGTTGATGGCAATCCGGAACAAGCTCGCTCTCGGGCTCAGCGAGGAAAGATGAGCTACAGCGATGCCGAGGTATTTGCGGCGAATTCCGCGATGGACAAATACAGGAGTGGCGAAGAGGGCGAGGCCGGTACTGCTCTGGTCGTCGTGGGCCTCTGCGCAGAGAGGGCAGCCAAGGAGATGGGGATCCGAGACGACATGATCCGGGTTGCGCATCGTGCCGGCGCCTCGATCCGCCAGCTTGCCGATGTTTCAGGTCTGGGTCGTAAGACCGTGACGGCGATCGTCTCATCTGAAGCACGGTTGCACGACTGATTGCACCTGCACACACATCGGAAATGCCTGATGCACGCTCAGAAATGCCTCGCCGCCGGCGAGCGGGATGAAGAACGAACCGCGGCATGGCTGCGAGAGCGCATTGCCCCGCCACCCGTTTCACCGGCGTCCGAAGATCCAACTTTCCAGTAGGCGTCGAGGAGACACACACCCCGCGCATGGGGACAGGTGGTTGTCTCAGCGGGTGCCTCTGGAACAGCCAAAATCACATCGGGTAACCTCCGAGGCAACCAGCTGCCCAGGGTTAGCCTTCGGGCTGAGCCGTGGCTCGTTCGGGCCGGTCGGAACCTGGGGAAGGTACAGCCATGTCACGTAGGTCACCTAGGAAAGCAATCGAGCCGAGGCGCGCGGTACATCTGGTGGTCGGGATGGTGCTGGCACTGAACGGTTCGGTGGCGGTCGCCTTCGCGTCTGGCACCGTCGCGGCGGCCACCGTGGCGACCTCAACCGCCACGTCGGGCCTGGCAAGTTCCCCTCTGGCCCCTTCGGTCATGTCTTCCACGCCGCTCCCCCCCAACCAGGATCCGTTCTACAGCTACCCGGGTCCCACCCCGCTGGCCGACATTTCTCCCGGCACGGTGCTGAATCAGCGGTCGGTGCAGGTGGCTCTGGGCACCACCGGCACCCCCATGACCGCCGAGCAGCTGCTGTATCGCACCACCGGCGAGCTCGGCCAGCCCATCGCCACGGTCACCACCGTGCTGCTGCCCGCCACCGGAACCGCCGTTCCTGACCTGGTCGCCTACCTGAGCTTCTACGACGCCCTCGGCGCCCAGTGTGACCCCAGCTACACGCTGCAGGGTGGCAACCCGGGCTCAGCGAACGAGCAGCAGACCGAGGCGGAGGAGGCGTTCATCGCCAGCTACCTGGCCAAGGGCTTCATCGTCACCATCCCCGATTTCGAAGGGCCTAACCTTGAGTGGACCGCCGGACACCTGGCGGGCTACGCCTCGCTCGACTCCATCCGGGCGACCGAGTCGTACCTGAAGCTTCCGGCCTCCACCCAAGCAGGGCTCACCGGCTACTCGGGCGGGTCGATCGCGGCGGAGTGGGCCAGCGAGATCGCTCCCCACTACGCCCCCCAGCTCAACATCGTCGGGGTGGCCGAAGGCGGCATCCCCGTCGACTACGCCCACAACCTCGCCTACATCAACGGGGCCACCAGCAGCTGGTCGAGCATCATCCCGGCGGTGCTCGACGCGTTGTCGCTCGCGTATGGTGTCGACCTCACCCCCTACCTTTCGCCCTATGGGGTGCAGCTCACCACCCAGGATGCACAAGCCTGCATCGGCTCGCTGAGTGGGGTGCCCGGCCTCACCATTCAGAAGCTGCTCAAACCTCAGTACCAGGACTTCCTTGCTGTCCCCGTCTTCGCCAAGATCGTCGACGACCTGATCATGGGAAGCGTCCCCAGCAATCCCACCGGACCGCTGTTCATGGCGGTCGGTGACGCCGACGGGACCGGAGACGGCATAATGGTCACCGCCGACGTCGAAGGCCTCGCCCACGAATACTGCCAGCAGGGGGTGCCGCTGCAGCTGTCGGTCTACCAAGGCTCCGACCACACTCAGGCCGCCGCCCAGTTCGAACCGGCCGCCATCTCGTTCTTCCAGCAACGCTTCGCTGGAGTGCCGTTCCAGAACGGCTGCTCGTCTGTTCCGACCGGCAACTCGCTGGCACCGCTCCCCATCCCGCAGGGCTACTGGGAGACAGCGTCGGACGGCGGCATCTTCTCCTTCGGTCTCTCGGGCTTCGCTGGGTCGATGGGCGGCCATCCGCTTAACGCTCCGGTTGTCGGGATGGCCGCCACCCCGGACGGCAACGGGTACTGGGAAGTCGCCAGAGACGGCGGGGTGTTCTCCTTCGGCGACGCAGCCTTTTACGAATCGATGGGTGGCAAGGCGCTGAACGCGCCCATCGTCGGGATGGCAGCCACCCCCGACGGCGGCGGCTACTGGCTGGTCGCGTCCGACGGCGGGGTTTTCAGCTTCGGCGATGCCACTTTCTACGGTTCGATGGGTGGCAAGCCTCTCGCTGCTCCGATTGTGGGTATCGCTTCGGCGCCGCACGCCTGGGGCTACTGGCTTGTCGCGTCCGACGGCGGAGTGTTCAGCTTCGGCGACGCCCAGTTCTTGGGGTCTATGGGTGGCAAGGCGCTGAACGCACCCATCGTCGGGATGGCAGCCACCACCCATGACGGCGGATACTGGCTTGTCGCGTCCGACGGCGGAGTGTTCAGCTTCGGCGACGCCCAGTTCTTGGGGTCGATGGGTGGCAAGGCGCTGAACGCGCCCATCGTCGGGATGGCAGCCAGCCCCGATGGCGGCGGCTACTGGGAGTTCGCGTCCGACGGCGGGGTGTTCAGCTTCGGCGACGCTCAGTTCTTGGGGTCGATGGGAGGCCACCCGCTCAACGCCCCCGTCGTCGGGCCCTCCCCCAACGTGTGACAGGCCAGATCGTTTTCCGAGATGTCCGGCGGTGGCGGCGATCACACCTGCGATGCAGCGACGGACCGCCCGAGCCGCAAGCCGGGCAAATTGCAGAGCGGGTTGTCGCGGTCACGTCCTTACTTTCGCCGTGGGGAGTCAAGGTCACAAGCATTCCAGGCTTCGGGTGGCTCTCACTCCCGGCGGTGAAGGGGGATAGTCCAGGAGAGGAGGGCGGCCGATATTCGGGAGCAGCCGAGGGCCGTCGGGCTGTGGGGCCCGTCAGGGCTGACCCAGGTACTCCGATTCGAGCACCAGGTCCTTGAGGAGGGTCTGGTATTCGACGTGCGTCGGGTGCTCGGTGGTGCGCCACATCCTGCCTTCCTCGGCCTGCATGTAGGCGCGGTACTTGGGTGCACCCGGGATCTTCACGTTGTCGGCCACCACCACCGTTCCCCGGTGCAACCATCCCCTTTTCAGGAGGCTCTCGAGGTCGGGGAGGTAGGCCGCCTTGTCATGGTCTATGAACACGAAGTCGAGGTTCCCCTCGGCAAAGCCGTGGTCGTTAGATAGGCAGTCCAGTGTCGTTCCCCCGTCCCCCAGGGACCCGACGACGGCCGTAACACGGTCGGCGACCCCGGCGTGGTCCCAGATCCGCCGAGCGATCTCTGCGTTCGCCGCGGCAAACTCAATTGACCACAGATGCGCACCCGGCGGCATTACCCGCGCCGCGCGCAGGGCGCTGTATCCACAGTAGGTCCCCAACTCCAACAGGCGGCTCGGCTGCGCGCGCGTGATCGCCGTATCGAGGATCAGGCCCTTCTCGTCGCCGACATTCATCATGACGCTGCGCTGGTAGCAGAACTCGTCCACCGCGCGGATGGCGTCACTGACGTCGCCCGGGCATGCATGGGCCAGCACGTAGTCGGCCAGGGCGTCCTCCCGTCCGTCCCCCACCTGCCACTCGCGCATCAGGTGCCTCATACCGAACGCCATACGCAGGGCCGACCAGCGCAGGAACGGCGCTCTCTTTCCGCCAGCCTCCAAGAGGCTTCTCATCATGGGCTCCTTCCCAGGTCCGCTCTACGGAACAACCCAGCGCGACCGTACCAGGAGGCGGAAACACCCGGCTTCGTGGCGGAACCCGCCATGGCGTCCACCGTGATGGTGTGATCCAAGCTCTGCGAGTCCCTCAGCTGCGGTGTTCGAGGCCCTGTCGGGGGTACCCCATAGTTGCCGGAGGGTCACGCTCCGGACCGGAGGCACCTATGGTCGATGAATTAGTTCTCTATTGGTCCAGGACGAGAGTGACTGCAGCTAGAAGATCTGGTGCATACCGTTGGATCCAATCCCCGAAGAGTGGTGCCAGATACCCTGAACGCCATGGATGTGGCGTTCCCACTGGGATACCCATTCGATGTTCCATCCCACTCCTTTCTCTGGGTGGCGGGGCGGACCGAGCTCGTCTCGTCTTCATCCCTGATTCCCGACCCGACGACGCGCCGTCACGCGATCCTTGCGATCGGTTCAAACGCTTCCCCGGCCCAATTGACCCGAAAGTTCGGCGACGACCGCTTCGTCGATCCGTCGTCTCCCGATGGATGCATTCCGGTGATCTCGGCGGAAGTGGACGGAGTTGATGTCGTCTACGGGGCGCATCTGGCGGAGTATGGCGCGCTACCGGCCACGCTTGTCGACACGCCTGGTTCGTGCGCTCATGTCTTCGTCACCTGGCTGACGACAGCGCAGCTGGAGCGGATGAATGAGACCGAAGGGCTCGGTCCGTCGTATCAATTGCGGCAAGTGACGAAGGTGCGGAGTCAAGGGAAGGACGTCGACAGCGCGATGAGCTATGTCACTGTCGAAGGTGTCGCGGTTCTCGATGGAGGCCCGCTCGGCCTTGTGGGCATTCAGGCACCGGGCTCCTCGTGGCCGAGGGGGTCACAACGTCGAGCCTGGGATCTCCTCTCCATCGACATGGGACGTGGCACCGACGGCACAGCTCTGTTGGACAGCGTGCTGCACTCGCGACGTTGGCGGGGGAGGGTCGAATCGCACTTGGCCTCCCATCGGCTTGCTGAGACCCAAGCACCCGTGGTGGCCTGGTCGTAGCCCTGGGGTCTCAGAGTGCTGCTTCTCGTCGTTTCCCCATGGTGGTGAGACGATCAGCCGCGTGGGTGTTCGCCCTACTCAAGCGCTTGCGAGTTGACAGCACCCCGGGGCAACTGCCTTCGAACCTTCCCGACGTCGGGGCGACGTGCGTATAGTCACGTCCGATAGCCACGGTGAAATAGCCGCGAGTAGCGCGCCGGTTGTGCGTGGGGTCGAAGGCGACCGCGACTGTACGGCCGCTGGTGCCCAACCGGTCGTCGACCACCACCTCCACCCACGCGTGCGAACCTCCTTCGCCCACCAGGTGACCGGACACGTAGCGGGCGGGAAGGCCGGCTGCCCGGCACAGAGCCAACATCACATGGGCATAGTCCTGACACACGCCCCTCCCCCCGGCAAGCGCCGACGCGGCGTCAGTGCGGACACCGGTGACGCCGTATTGGTAGGTCAATGCCTCGTGGGACCAGGCACATATGCGCTCAGCGAGGTCCAGGTCGCCTGAGCTTGCAGCCAACAGGCCTCGTGCTGTGTCGATGATCATGTCGTTGGCCTCAGTGAGCGGGGTGGGTGCCAGAAGGTGTCGGCGGTCGACCGAGCCGGGCGGTACCTCAATGAACTCGTCACTGCCGCGGCAAGCCACGAGGGCCCATGCGTCGAACTCGAGGCACTCAGTCACGGCAGCTGCGCGCACCTCCACAACGTGGTTGTCAAAGCTGTCGGACGTCACCTTCACCTGCACAGGGCCGCCCGAAACTGTGAGCCCGTGGTCGAACCGGTACTGGCTCCCGTGTACAGCCCGCGGCACCACCATCAGCCGATGGCGGAGACGCCGTACCGGGCTCGCATACGTATAACGAATCTGCTGCTCCAGCAAGTACAGGTCTTCTTCTACCGCGAGCGTGTCATCCAACATCTGTGACCTCTTCGGCCCACACCGTCATGAGCTTAAGCTCGGCCGACCCCCAAGTGGTGACCATCGCGGTGTCAAGCGCGTCTCGTCCCTTGGCGATGACGACTCGTCCACTGCGGCGCTCGTTGTTACGGGGATCGAAGGTCCACCAGCGATCATCGAGCCAGGCTTCGAACCATGAACAGAAGTCCATGGGGAGATCAGGCGGATCGACGTCGATGTCGGGCAGGTACCCGGCCACATAGCGGGCAGGCACATTGAGCGCCCGGCACAGTGTGATGCCAAGCTGCGTGAGGTCGCGGCACACGCCAGCACGGGACTGCCACACGTCATAGGCAGTTGTCATCGCCGTACTGGCACCCACCTCGTACCGGATCTGTTCGTGGACCCATTCGCACACGGCCTGGACGCGGGGCCACCCGGGCTCCACGTGCTCGAACAATTCCCAGGCGGGATCGTGGAGCATGTCGGGCCAACAGAAACGGCTCGGGAGCAGATAGATGAAGGCCTCGTCGGGAAGGTCCTCCACGGCAGCAGCGACCACCTTCTCATCTGTCTCGTCGGGGTTGGGGGCCATGTCAATGGTGGCGTCGTAGCGCGTCAGCGACCGCCCCGGAGGGAGGTTCACGCGGTCGCACTGGTTGCCATATGGGTCGACATAGGAGCGTGTCGGTACCGGCGGCTCCCAGGTCTCAGAGACGATGAGCTGATCGTCATTTGGGTGGACGCGTACCTGCCACACGGACGGCGTCGTCTCCATCGTCTCGAACTCGAACTGGCAGCCCACCCGGACGAGCATCCCAAAAGCCTCGCTCGTCAGAATGAACTTGTCACTAACTGTGTATGTCGATCGTGTGAACTTGCCGTCTGGCGCGATCTGACCCCCGTCGGGAAAGGAGAGTTCGAACGGCACCTTTGGGGGTGAGACGTGTCATCGGACGGCAGATCCATCGGGCTGGCGCATCGGCAGGTTGCTCGGCCGGAAAATCCCACGGAACCATTCCAACCGCTCCCGCACAGCAAGCATTCGGGCGTTCAGGCTCAGAAAAGTGTGGCTGGGTGATTGAGCTCACGCCACTGGCTGGCCCGTTCTTCCAAGGGCTCGGCGGATGAGCCGGCTAGCGCGCCACGCGGTAGCGGAAGTAGACGACTCTCGAGCTGAATGTGCGGGTCTCGACGAGTTCGAGATCCACCCGGCGCTCGCTCTGGGAAAAGAACGGAATGCCACCGCCAACCAGCACCGGGTAGACCCTGGCCTGGTATTCGTCAATCAGACCCAACGCGGCCGCCTCGGCGGCGAGAGTCGCGCCGCCGATCGCGATGTCGCCCTCCCCCGGCTCGGCTCGCAACCGCTCGATCTCCTCCGCCAGGCCGCCGGAGGCCAGGCGGCCATTGCCCAGCACCGCCGACAGCGTGGTGGAGAACACCACCTTTGGGAGCGGCTTCCAGATCGCGGCCCACTCGAGCATTGAATCGTCGAGCGATGGATCCTGGTCGGCGGTCTCCCAGTACAGCATCGTCTCGTACAGCCGTCGTCCCAAGAGGTGGACGCCGACCTCTCGTATCTCGTCGGTGACGAAGCGAAAGACCTCCTCGTCGGGCTCCGTCCAGTCGAAGTCGCCGTGCGGCCCGGCGATGTAGCCGTCAAGTGAGACACCCATCGAATAGGTCACGCGGCGCATCAGGAGTCCTCCTTGGTAACGGGTTCGACAGTGCGACCACCGCATTAAATCGCGGAATGATCTTCACCGGGACGAACTGACCACCCAGCTGTCGATTTGAGTCGGTTGCTTCCGACATCGAACTCAAATCACCCCCGCCTCAGCTGCCTACATCAAAGATAGGAGGTCATTGTCAGCTGATCCATGATCTGAGCGCCCTATTTCCATGGTGCCGGTTACCTGCGCACCAGCCTGGCGTAAGGGGTCAACCCCTGGGACGCCGTGGTCGATGGATATATGGGGGCACCTCTTCTACCCAAGCGGGTCCACAAAGCAACGATGGCACCGATCTGGGGCAGCCAATCGAGTCCGAATCGTGCGCCCGGAGCAGCAGCATCCGCAGGTCTATACGATGTGGAGAATTCGGGGTCTGTCGTTTGACGGCCATAGCATAAGAGGAGGCTGAGCAATGCCCCAGTTCATGGACTTTCATGCCGACCTGAAACTGCCTGACGAGGCCATCCAGCAGATTGCGCAGGACACCAAGAACGAGAAAGCTGACGAATTCGGGGTTCGGCAGGTTGAGTTGTTCCACAACCCCGAGGGCAACGTCTATTGCTTACTTGAGGCACCAGATGCGGAGGCCGTGCGAAAGCACCATGCAGCCCTTGGCGTCCCGTGCGGCGACGTGCACGAGGTGTCCGGGCTGTTGTAACACGCAATGGAAGATGCAGCAACATCGATCGGGGTCCCCCTCCCGGGCCAGGAGGCACAGCCCTTCCAGGTTGTGTGAACCCGTTGCCGGTCGGCTGCGCTCCAATCCGGCCGGACGGGGGCACCCCGAGAACGAGAGCTACGCCGAGGAATCAACGCCGCCGTCATGCAAGTGTCCCGGGTGAACCACCACTTCATCTTCCGATCAGTACACCAGCCAGTTCCGTGTACTCGGCCAAAGGGAAGCCGTGGCGGCCTGTGGCGGAAATCACCTGGAGACACACGTGGTCGGCCCCGGCGTCGTGGTGCTCGCGGATGCGATCTGCGATCGTGGCCGCATCGCCCCAGGGGATGACCGCATCAATGAGGCGGTCGCTTCCGCCTCCCTCGATGTCCTCGTCGCCAAAGCCGAAAGTGCGCAAGTTCTGCGTGTAATTGGGGAGCCCGAGATACAGGCTGGCGTACTCGCGGGCCAGCGCCCGAGCGGCCATCGGATCGGTCTCGAGCACGACCGCCACCTCGGGCGCCAGGAGCGGCGCTGGGCCGAGGATGGAACGGGCCTGGGCCGTGTGCTCCACGGGCACGAAGTAGGGATGCGCCCCGGCGGCACGCTGAGCCGCTAACTCGAGCCCCCCCCGTGTGATTGAGGGGAGAAGAACAACCCGGATCACCTGAGAGACCGTGCCCCAGCTGTGTCTCGGATGGTTCCTTGAGCGGAGAGTGAGCCACCGGCGTCGAGGTAGGTCCGGATGGTGGCGGCATATTCGTCGGCGTTGTCGGCATGGTTGATGTGCGTGCGCACGAGTTCGAGCATTCGGTTGGTGTGCTCGGCGTTGCGATAGCAGAAAGCTCGTGGTTCCATGAAGGCCCGAATCCGGCGAAAGGCCGTGTCGACTGCTCCGGCGCTGTGATGTTGGGGAAGAGCCCTCCTGTGGGCCACCTGGTCGGATATCCGTAGGTCATGGCGTTGTACCCACTCATCGACGTTGGTGTAGCTGGTCGCCATCTCCTTGAATGCCTTCCACCCCTTTGAGGACCGGAACGCCTCGGCGAGCAGCCTCATCTCGGGGCTCTTGGAGTGCGATATCCCGTAGGGACGCAAGAGCTCGGCGGCACAGCGGCCCCGATGCCATTCGCAGTACTTCACGTGTGGACCAGATGGACCCCACGTGAGTCGTGCGGCGGAAATCGGAGCCTGCGCCAGGTCACAGATCATGAGCGTCGGCGTGCCTGGCTGGGACTCGAACAGCGCTGTCCAGTCGGATGTCTTGGCCTCGGGAACTGCCCGAATGGCCCACAACCGGCCCGTGGGCTCATCGGACGGATAACCCCACACGGCCAGCGCGTTGAAGCCGACGATCGACCTGTTCGTCACCGGGTTCGTGATCATGAACTTCGTCGAGTCGACGGCGATGGTCTCGGGCCATGCCACCTCTGCGTGTGGTGCCGTCGCCACCGGCCCAAGCACCTCGACCCAGTTCGCCACCAACTGGGCGCCGGACACATTGACCTGAGGGCGTCCAGCTCGGCGTCGGGAACGCTGTGATGCCTCGGTGTAACTGAGCCCCTGTCCGACGAGCACGAGAGCCGCTGCCGCCTCGCGCACAGGGAACTCGTAGCGCCGGGCTACTCGCGGGCCCTCATGTGCTGGCACGGTGTTTTCACACGAGCCGCACTCCTCACCATGGGTGACGATCCGGGCCAGCGCGCCGGCGAAGTTGTGGGGCGCCGATCCGTTCGGCGGGTAGCAGCGGTAACGCTGGCGGCGTGTCCCGGTGCCCTAGCGCCCGTTCAGGGTGACTCTGCCGCCACCATGACCCTCAAGTGGGCAGGAAGGCAGATCCACTACTCCACTTCCGACTGGCCTCGCCACGCCCTGAACCTACAGAGGGGGTGTGACAGTTCTTCTCCCCTCAATCACACGGGGGGACAGGAGTTAGCGAGGCCCTGCCTTGGGGATCCCGGACCGTGTCTTCCTCACTGGAAGGGGGCACCTTGTCATTCACTCTCCGCGTGCGGTGAATTCGATCGAAGGTCTCGCTGCTCGCCTTCCACTTCAAGCATGACTTGGCGCGGTGCCTCCTCCAGCATCATGAGTGACTCGTCCGCACCAGGGATGGCCCGAAGGAGCTCGTCCAATTTGCCTTGGGCAGCGGCCCGCTCTCTTCCCTGAGTATGTTGAATGGCAAAGACCATAACGAGCGTGACAGAGGAAACGGAGATCTCGAACGCAGCAACCCAGTTACTCGGAAATCGTTGGACCGAGATCGCAATGACCAAAATGATTACTCCCCGCAGTGGCAACTATTGCCATTGCGGGGAGGACCGTGTAGTGCTCGATCTTGTACAGAATGCGGCTCAATAGAGGCAGCTGCGCAGTCCTGTTTTCGATTCGGCGTCGCTGAAGTCTTGATCCGTCTCCCCGGACACTCCTCATCACCATCGAAGGCTACCTTTAAGGCATGCTTTTTCTAGTTCAAACCAAGAGCGACTTTAAGACCGGCCTACGGGGTTAGTCGGAACTCTGCTCCCATTTCTCGCCGAAATCTCCATGCCGGCGCCTTCCAACCCACAGAATCTCCTGCATTTCAGCAGCTGCTGTGAAGACCTCCACGATCGCGACAATGACAACTTTGTGCAAAGCCGCAACTCCTTCGAATAACAGGCAGCCCTCGACGGTGGCGCAAAAGGCCATTGCATAGGCACTCACTGCTTCACCGTGTTGAGAGCGGGTGAACAGGACCATTCTCCATCTATCAACCAGCGTCACGGCAGCCAGGAAACTGGCTATGCCACGCGTCAGTCGCCACCACAAGCGAGTCGTGGTGCCCGCAATCTCGGCGTTTCCGGACAACATCATTTCCGCTCACCTCGGGGCTGTACGCTTTACCACATGCCCTCAACTGGCCCGGAAGACCACGCGGCAAAAAAACGGGACAAGGCGGCCAAGGATCGAGACAACGCTGCTGAAGAGCGCGACGCTGAGTCTGGCGGTGGCCACCAGATAGCAGATGCCAGAGATGAACGTGCCGAATCTCGCGATCAAATGGACGGTGAACCTGATGTTGGTGCATCTTCGGACCGTGCCGGAGCCTTGCGGGATCGCAGAGGGGGCGCCAGTGACCGGCTCCAAGCCGGTGATGATCGAACAGCAGCATCAGTGGATCGTGCCGCGTCAGCGGCAGAGCGGGCAGGCTCATTTGTTTCTCCCCAAGCTGGACTGGACCGGGACGAAGTCGCTGAGGACCGAGACCGTGGAGCCGAAGATCAAGATCGAGTCTCTGACGCTCGCGATGAACGGGCGGATGCTCGAGACAAACGAGCCCAGATTCGCGAGATGGATACCACTGAAAGTAATGATGACGCAGCTTCCGATCGCAAGAAAGCTTCAAGTGATCGTGAGCGTGACGCCAAGGACCGAATCCGGGCAGGTGACGATCGGCGAGCCGCCGCGTCAGACCGCGCTGCGTCGAAAAAAGATCGGAGAACCACCTTGAGAGTGAATCAACCCGAGGAACAGGAAGGCGCAGGTTGAGATTCTGTAACGGTTGATTCTCAAAGAAAAATCGGTCCACTGAATGGAGTCCAGGCTAACCTGTTTCATGACGTCATCGGCAGGCAGGGCATGCAAGAGCAGGCCTTCAGGATGTGCACGTCGGTTGTCAGCGCCCGATGCACTAAGGCGTAAGGTCGTCGGCGCTCGAGGGTGGTAAAGAGGGGTGTCAACATCTCCGTGAGAAAGACGACGTCGTCGGGGCCCGAGTTGGCGAGCAGGTACGCCGCCGACGCGCGCATCCGATTGTTCAGATGGCACTTCGGGCAGGACAGCGATTCCCTCCAGTTGGGCACTGGTTGTCCGTTCCAGCTCGCGAAGGACCACTGAAAGTCGACACCGAACGCCACGGCCGCTTCGCACACGGCGCACTGGCCAGCAACATCGAACTGCACTGGCATCAGAAGCGCGTGCTCAAAACCCTCCATTTCGCTCTGAAGTTCCGGGGACACCTCCAACAGTTCCTGGAGCTCTTCGATGGAAGAGCATCGAGTCTTGAACGCGGATGCCTTCCCGCTTCACGATAGTTCGGGAGACGACACCGAACCAGCCCCGAGTCCCTGCCGCGGTGCACACAACGGTGGAGGCGGCGTTCCGCTTCAAGGTTCTTGTCTTCAGTGTTGCCAGACCTGCACGTAGTCGACTTGGAGGGAGGCTGGGGTTTGGACCGTCCACTCGGCGGGGACACCCAAGCTCAAGATCAGGTACAAGGGCTTGTTGGGAATGAGTGAGTTGGTGATTGTTCCCACGTTCTCGCCGTCGTAGTAGTAAGTGACGCGGCCAGGCTCCCAGTCGGCAGCGTAGACATGCCAGCCGCCCGGTTGGCTCATCTTTGGACAGGCACCGATGTTGGGGTCTGGGACCGAGGGGGCATTGTAGTGGAAATGGAAACAGGCAAGACCCTGAAGGCCCTCCATGGCGTCGATCTCCGGGCTGCTGGAGGCGACCCCGCTGGTCCAGAAGGTAGGGAAGTCGGAAACGCAGGTCGCAGGTGCCTGCGGAATATCGCCAGACCCGCATGTACTGGTCGGAACCCAGATCCTCGCTTCGATAAAACCATAGGTGAAGTTGTAGTGGGCCCGTGTGTTCACCAGGCCGGAGTCGTACTGGTACGTCGCACCGGTATCCGAGGTACACGGCTGATGGAGAGCTGTGAGGATCAGCGAGCCGCCGCTGACAGTGACCCGGGCGGGGTCGAAGCAGGACAACTCGTAAGAGCCGGACACGTCGTCGGTTTTCGCGCTGTTGCTAGGTCCCAGCCAATTCGGCTGCCAATTGTCCGTGTTCAGTTGCTTCTCGTTGAACTCGTCGTCAAAGGTGAGGTGCCAGGGCCCCCCAGTGAGACCACTTGCCATGCCAACGATGGGGGCATTGAGGTGGGTGCCGCCCATCGAGCCGAAGAAGGCGGCGTCGCCGAAGGTAAAGATGCCGCCGTCGGAGGCGACCATCCAGTAGCCCTGGCCATCGGGGGTACCGGCCATGCCAACGATGGGGGCATTGAGGTGGGTGCCGCCCATTGAGCCGAAGAAGGCGGCGTGCGGGCCGAAGCTGAAGATGCC
>PNAT01000196.1 GCA_003169675.1 Acidimicrobiaceae bacterium | reverse complement strand
GCCGGAAGAATGATCGAGGTTAGGAGCGTGGAGAGCCATGAGGGCGGTAAGGAATCACGGGCATGTGGGAGATGGAGAGCTGCCCCCGATAGTTCATCGGCGACGGTGCTCCAAGGTGTCCCGGTACATTGGCCTGGAGACGCGATGTCGCTTCAGATCTCGATCACCTGAATCTCCGGATCGAGTCTCCGAAGATCGCCGGGGTCCGAGGTGACCACCCGATGACCACTACGTCGCCCACAGATCACTACATGGGCATCAACGATGTCCGATGTCCCGCTGGCTACAAGAAGCCTCCCTACGCTCGTGGCATCGACTCGGTCGAGGGGGAGGACATTCGTTGTCGGCTGCCGGACCAATCGAGCTAGTCGCACCTGGCGTTCGGGCCGGCGGACCGCCTGGGCCAGGGCTGTAGCAGGCACGGTGATCGGCGCGCTCGTTTGAGCGGCTCGGGCCAGCAGCGCGACGATTCGACGATCGTTTCGGTCCAGGGCGGTCAGTCCGCCCGTGTCGAGGGTAAGACCCGACATCAGGCTGCCGAGCGTGCCCGTTGCTTCTGGTTCCCGAGCATTTCGTCTGCCCATGCCTTCTCATCACGAGAGAGCGGACCACCGGTGTCTCGAAGCGCTTCTGCGAGCAGGGCGCCCCAACCGGCGATGTCGTCAAGAGATACTCCTACAGCGTGTTGTACGAATCCCGAGACGCTGGATGCTTTCCCCGCCTCGACGAGTTCGCGGACTCGATCGAGTTGCGCCGCCTCAAGGGTGATCGTGATCTTCTTTGTTGCCAAACTAGCCAATAGGTTCGGCCGCCATGAACATTCGGGCCGGGTCCGCGGAATGGAGTCGCCCTTGCTGCCGAACCTGAGCGTCGTTGACGGAAGAAGTAACTCTGCCTAGGAGGGCCCGAGTAGGTCCCAACGGTTGCCGGCGATATCTAGAAACACGCCGACCCTGCCGTATGACTCGGTGCGTGGAGGGGTAACGAACTCGACACCATCAGACACCATGCAATCGAAGGCCTGATCGAAATCATTCACACGCAAGAAGAAGCCAACACGGCCGGCCAGCTGACCCCCGACGATGGAGGCTTGGTGATCTCCGTCGGACTGCGCGAGCAGAACGCCGTCTGACCTCCGGGTGGACGTACGAGCACACATCTCTTCGATCGTCCATCGTGCGTCACAGAAGGAGAATCCTTCACCAAATCAAGTCGGAGCTTCTCGACAAAGAACTCGATCGCCGGGTCGTAACTCTCGACGATGAGTGTCACCAGCTCTAATGAAGCTATCCGACAAGTCTTTCATGAGAGAGAACGCAGAGAGCAGGCCCGGCTCCTGGCAAGTGTTTCCCAATACGCCAATGATGTTGATGAGCTCCCGTGAGGGTGTATAGTAGGCGTATGCCTCGAATGCAGGTTTACCTTCCTGACGACCTCTATCGCGCGGTGAAGGATCGAGAACTGCCGGCGTCAGATTTGTTGCAGAAGGCGGTGCGGGCAGAGCTCCGTCGCGAAGAACTTCTCGAGGAGACGGATCGCTACCTCGCCGATCTCATCGCCTCGGTGGGTAAGCCCACGGCAGCAGCTACAGCAAAGGCGGAAGCCTTCTCTCGGCGAATTCAGCGGAGAGGCTCAGAGACCCGCGCATCTTGAGCCTGTTCGTCCTCGATTCGGGAGGAGTTTCCCGTCTGTCGCGTCAGAGCCAAGATGCGGCGGCAATGATCGCCGTACTCAAGCGGGATGGTCTCTGGCCACCTGTCGTTCCCACGGCGGTGTTGGTGGAGTGCCTGAGTGGTCGCCAGAGATCTGATGCGCTCACGAACCGATTCCTCAAGACTTGCGAAATCTCCGAAGAGTTGCCACAACTCATTGCGCGCCGAGCCGCTTCGCTCCGTGCCCTGGCCAAACGGGGCTCGGCAGTGGATGCCATTGTTGTGGCCATGGCGGAACCTGGCGGCACCGTCTTGAGCGGTGACATTACCGATCTCCGAGCCCTCGCCGCCCATGCCGAGGACGTCATCATCCTGAGGGTGTAGACCGTCTGGTGACGCTGTTGGGTCGGTGTTCATAACTGCCCCCAAATCGCGCGCCTCACATCTGGTCGTGGGTTGCCAAGTTCGCCGGGTTGAAGCCGCCCCCGGAGATTGCCTCGCGGCTACCGAAGACAGCGGCGCGTCGTAGGACCGGTGCCCAGGTCCTCTCGCTCATCGCAGACGGAACGTGGCGATGAGTTAGCGTCGGTACTCCGCCGAGGAAAGGGTGAACTTTTCGTATGACTGTGACGGCCAAGATCGAGCACTTCCAGGCTCTGACCGCGGACCCCGTTGCCGTCCACGCGATCATCGAGCGTGACGGGGCGGTGATCCTCGAGGGGCTGCTGAGCACTGAAGTTGTCGCCCGCGTCAACGACGAAGTCGGGGCCGTCCTCGACGATGCCGATCCCGACGCGGAGCTATTCAACCCCATCATGAAGGCGTTCCACGGTCCGTGCACGAAACAGGTCACGGGCGCCTGTGCCATCTCCCCGACGTTCGCCACCGAGGTCATGTGTCATCCCCTGCTCCTCGCCCTTTGCGACCGCATCTTGCTTCCGTCGTGCGCGCGCTACCAGCTCAACCTTGGCCACCTACTACAACGCGGACCAGGGGCTGACGAGCAGTTGCTCCACCGTGACGAGGCAGTTTGGAGTGACGTACCCAAGCCAGCGCCGGAACTACAGATGGCGACCGTGATCGCCTTCGTCGATTTCACCCGTGAGAACGGCGGCACTCGCATCGTCCCCGGCAGCCACCGCTGGCCGGACCGGAGTCTGTCGCCGGCCGAGCAGTTCGCGCAGCCGCCTCCGAGGGCGGAGCAGATAGCGTACGCGGAGATGTCCGCCGGCTCCGCTGTGGTCTATACGGGCGGGACAATTCATGCCGGAGGGTCCAACACCACGGAGATCCCTCGCCGAGGCGCGCATCTCAGCTACTGCCTGGGGTGGCTGCGGACCGAGGAAAACAACTACTTGGCGGTCCCGCCGGCGATCGCAGCCAAGCTTCCCCGCAAAGCGCAGGAGCTGCTCGGCTACGCCGTTCACGACAGCATTCCACGCGGTGGTGGCTATCTCGGAATGGTGCACATGCAAGACCCGGTCGAGCTTCTCGGCCGGGACGAGCTTTAGTGTCGGCCGTGGCCCAGGTGTTCAGAATTGCGCTCGACTTTGCACACCAGCTTGTCGCCGAACAATGAAGGCTGGTCACGGCGGTTCCCTAGTATCTCTACGTGGGATGCAGACGCATCGTCCGACCCAAGGTTCACCGGTCCACCGACAGAATCGAATTTCAGCGGATGGCTACGACGGGTTACCCCTGAGCAACTGCCAATCGGATTGAGGGTCTTATCAATGGGCGTCCATTGTCCCACCTATGAGCCGAAGCCACCGGGAACGAGTCCGCCTTGTCCTTGGAGCTGCAAGAGGCAGGATTCGGCTTGGGGCGATGAGGCCCCAGGACCGCCAAGAACGACGAAGCAACGGAGGGATCGCCATCGGCAACCTCCGATCATGCTCTGACCCCTAATGACCCCGCCCCGGCCCAGTCCAGGATTGTGCTCAGCTTAAGTGTCCGATCCCATTACCCCTCATCCCCGACAACTAACCAAATCACAGGGCCTGCTCAGAGGCCGACCAAGAATCGGGTGACCCGGTCGCGCAACACAGAGGGGAGAAGCGGTTGGGCGGCGGCGATCATCTGGGCATCTCGTCCCACGAGGTAGCGAGCACGCGGCGCCTTCACCGTGAGAGCTTTGGCGATTACTTTTGCCGCGCCCTCCGGTTCACCCATGAACTTCATGAACGGATCAAGCAGCGACCGAATCCGATCGTAGGCGGCCTCGTAGCCTGAATTCTCCCGTCGTGACACGTCTAATTCGAACTCTTCCCAGATACCCGTCTTGAAACCACCGGGCTCAATGAGGACGACTCGGATCCCGTCGCGGGCGACTTCGAGCCGTAAGGCGTCCGACGCTGCTTCGAGTGCGTGTTTAGAGGCCTGGTACCAACCGGAGAACGGAGTGGTCGTCAGACCGTAGATGGAGGAGACATTTACGATGCGGCCATCTCGAGCGTTCCGCATGTGGGGCAGAGCCAAACGAGCCAGACGCATCGGCGCCACTACCATTGTCTCTAGTTGCTTTCGAGCTTCCTCGTCGCTGACATCCTCGATAGCACCCACTCCGGAGTAGCCGGCATTGTTCACGATTGCCCACGGGCGCACTCGATCCACCACCTCGGCACATCGCATTTCATCCGTTACGTCGAGCATCACCGTCTCAACAGAGACGCCGGCGGCTTCGGCGGCCGCCGTGACCGTGGCCGCTTTGGATTCGGATCGCACCGTGCCGACCGAACGAAATCCCAGCGTGGCGAGTTTCACGACTGTCGCCAATCCGATTCCCGAGTTTGCTCCTGTCGTCAGCACCACTTTTCCGCCCGGTTCTGTCATCTCCAGACCCTACCTAGTGCCGCGACCGGCAACGTTTGGCTGGGCTCGAACCGTGGTCGCCGGGCGGTTTCGCCAGTCCGCTGCAATTCGGACTGATCGAAATAGGTACTATCGGTCCGTGAGCCATAAAACGGCAGTGATCCTCGCCGAGGTCGGATTCCTGTTGATCTTGTTCGCCGGTATCTGGCTTGTCGCCGCTCAAATCCCGGCTTTCAAGAACCCCACGATGAGAAATATCGTCGCAGGAATTGCACTCGCCCTTGCTGGCTTACTTCTCATTATCGCCACGCACTGGGGTCACTTCGGCTCACCACCTTGATGTGCCGTTGCCGAACGGCTGGCGACTAGAGGTGACTCGCCACAGACCGCCTGGCATCACGTCGCCGATACAGGGCAAACGTTGCCGGTCGCGGCACTAGCACGATTGAGAAGCTGCACTGGAGTCGATTCTGAAACTGCTCCACTCCGCCATCGGGTAGGTGATTCTCAATAGCGGATAGATCTCGTCAACGTGGATTTCCCCGCAGAACCCGTTGTTGAATTGGATCCTCGACCTCCGCTGCAGTGGGAGGCGGTGCAATGCGATCTCGCAGCCACTCGCTCGGACCGATGCTCGTCCCAGTCGCTTGCGGCAATGGCCAGCACTGCCTCTTCGGCGTCGTCCACCGACGCCTAGGTGGTCCCGCTTTATGAGTTTATCTCGATGAAGATTCGGAGCGTGGCTCAGGCCTCTCTCGGACGGAACCATTGGAGGTACCGCCGGCTCATAGGGGAATTGACTGCCGTTCGCGTTCGACCCACACACAGGGCGTGAGGCTGTCGGGGGTGTCCTGGTTGAGCTTCGGGTCGAATTTGCGATCCAGACCGAGCGGGTTCCAGTGGCCGCAATGAGCCATTTCAGCGTGGACAATGACAGTTCCTGCCGGCCGGACTTGAAGGCACCAGCGAAACTTTGAGCGATTCGGATCGGGCGTACGCGCTACGTGCTGCGGATTCAACCGATCGACGCAACGGCTGCGGTAAATGGCGGTGTCCAAAGGGGCTCGTAGGGTTTCAAACGGCTGAGGTCGTGGATCCTCAGCCCGCAGCGCCCACCCGGCGCCCACGCTGTGAGGTCGCGGGGCATCCTTGATATTGGGCCCACTGCGGCATCCGCCACCCCGACCGTGGGCATCGTTCCTGTGATCACGCCAGCCCGTTCGTCACAGCACTTCCATCGCAGTCCCCACCCTCCGCAGGAAGGAGCGGACCGTGGCCCGGGTGAGCCGATCGGCCAGCTCGTCGGGCTCGGCGGGTGCGCCCGGGCGAGCCGGTGGGCGGAACCGTCCCACCAGACGCACTTCGGTCCGCCGACGGTCGAGCGAACGCAGCTCCATCTCTCCTTCAAGGCGCGAATCGGCCCCTTCGGCCAGCGAGACCTGCCATGCCAGTGCCAGGCGCTTCCCACCGTCGGGCAGGGAATTTGGTGGCCCCAGGTGCACCGCCGGCGCAGACGTCACTCTCCACGGCGAGCTCTCCGGATCAATGTGGGAACGAAGACTCTCCGCCTCGACATACGCCTCGCTGAGGTGGTGGGCAATCCACCCATCGTGCTGGAGACGCTCCACGATGGCGTCGGCCCCCCGCTCAACGTGCACCCAATCCTCGACCTCGAGGTTGGTGCGCACCTTTCGATGGGAATCCGCCGGAATGGCCGCCGATCCATCTTCCAGAGCCAGGTCCTGCTTCTCCACCTCGGCCAGCGTTGTGTGGGCGAGGACCTTTCGCAGTGCCTCGGTGGCTGCTGACCAGGTCACGTGTAGCGGGCACACTCTTTCCCAGCGGCAAGGACCGTCACCGAGCGCGCATCGGTCGGGCCGCAGCGGCCCCTCGCCAGCTTCGACCACCTCCAGCATGGAGATGAATTCCGGCGCCCGGGAGAGACGGTAGCCCCCGTCCCGACCAGCGCGAGAGGTCGCCAGCCCGCCCCGGACCAACTCGGCGAGGATCTGAGATGCGTAGTTCTGCGGCACCCCCATTTCGGCCACCACCTCGCGAATCTTACGCTGCTCGCCCGATTCATAGGCTCTGGCCAGGCATAATGCTGACCGGACCACATAGTCGCCACGCTTCGAAAGGGTCAGGTTCATCGGAAGATAAGTATAGTAGTGCTCTTGACGTAGAGCAATCCATTTGTAATAATCAGTCCTATGGGAAGTAGGAGACTCTACGTAGATCAAAAGAGCAAATGATGGTACTGACTCTGCCGGCAGAGCCCCAAGTCGACAACGACACAGTCCCGGCCACTGACCTCATATCCGTGGCGGTCAAGCTGCGTCCGCCCGAGCGGATGGGGCTTGAAGAGCGGTTCACCGATATCGACCCGTCCCCGGGGTGGGACCTAGCCCGCAATCCCCGTATCGCCCGCCTGATGCGCAATCGAAAGTTCCAGTTCGCCTTGATCGTGCCCAATCAGATCATTTTCTGGATGGTCATCATCTCGGGCCTGGCAGGTACCGTCGATCCCGGGCTCAACTTTGGCACCGCCATCACCTGGTACCTGTGGTTCTGCCTGGTCTTCGTCATGATGGTCGTTGTCGGCCGGGCTTGGTGCGCCATGTGTCCCTTCGGCGGGTTTGCCGAGTGGCTCCAGCGCCGGACATTTTGGCAGCGCACCCAAAAGACTCTCGGTCTTGGTCGCAAGGTCCCCGAACCCATCGCCCGATACGGATTCATGATCCCGGTCGCGGCATTCCTCTTGCTCACTTTCATTGAGGAGTTCTTCAACATCGCCGGACCCGGCAACCCAATAGACACGTCATGGATGGTGATCGGGATTGTGGTCAGTGCGGTGGCCTTCTTCCTCGTCTTCGAGCGGCGGTCCTTCTGCCGGTACTTCTGCCCGTTGACCGCCGTCATCGGCACCGTGGGCGCCATGGGGTCGGTGGCCGGGTTCCGCACCAGGGATCGGGATATCTGCCTCAGCTGCAAGACCAAGGAATGCATGCGCGGCGGCGAGTCAGGCTACGGATGCCCCTGGTACACATGGCCGGGAAGCGCAGAATCCAACCTGTCCTGCGGGCTGTGCACCGAGTGCTTCAAGGCCTGCCCCTCGGACAATATCGGCCTCTTCATTCAGCGCCCGCTCAGTTCGGTCGTAACGCCCCACCGCCGCCGGGCCGACGTGGCCTGGGCGGTAGTTGTTCTATTCGGACTCGTGCTTTACCAGCAGTTCAATGCCACCAACCTCTACGCTCCCGTCGACAACCGGCTGAACGGTATCCTCCACTTCCCCCACTATCCGGACCCGTTGGCATACGCCGGGATAATCCTCGGCGTGTCGGCCATCGTGGCGGGCCTTGTCTGGCTGCTGAGCCGTGTCGTCGTCCGCTCCGATATCGGAGACGGAGGGAGTGGCTTCCTGCAGCGCACGAGCCGCTTCCGGACATTGTTCCTCCCGCTCTCCTACGGCCTCATCCCTGTCGTCGGTGCCGACTACTTCGCCCGCCAGCTCCCGAAGTTTTTTGAATTTGTCCCTCGCCTGATCCCGGCGATCGGCCATCCCTTCGGATTCGGTTCGGACCATTCGGCGCTGTACAACACCAGCCTCCTCAACGGTACCGGCATCGTCATCGCCCAGGTCGTCGTGCTGGCTCTGGGCACCGTAGCTGCCCTGTGGGCCACCTGGCGCATCGGGACCCGAGAGCTCGTTGGCGCTTCTTCCCGCCCGATCGGGATTCGGGTGGCCAGCCTCGGTTTCGTGGTCGCCAGCGGCGCGAGCGCCGCCTTCTTGTACGTGATCATGCATGCCGCAACCTGAGGAGGAAGATCCGATGACACCGAGGAGTGCGACACGATGACGATCACCGAAGTCCGGTCGGATACCGCCGTGCCGCAGGTGACAGTGTTGGTGGATCGCTGCGCGGGCTGCCAGGAATGCCTGGTGCGCTGTCCCACAGGAGCCATCTCCCTGGACGTCGCGTCGTGGATCGTCACCGCCGATGACGCGCTCTGCACCGGCTGCCGCCAGTGCGTTCGTACCTGCCCCTTCTCGGCCATCACCATTTCGGGGCCCACCATGGTGGCCTCTCGGACCCCGTTGCAGACCCATCACCCCGAATCGTTGCTCAGGGACCACTGTGAGACCCGCCGTGGCATCACCACCTGGGATGAGGCCATGCGCGAGGCCGAGCGATGCCTGTCCTGTCCGGACCCGACGTGCGTGCGAGGGTGCCCAGCCCACAACGACATCCCGAGTTTCATTGCCTCCCTCGGACGGGGTGACCTGGATGAGGCGCATGCGGTGCTTCGCCGCACCAGCATGCTGCCGGACGTGTGTGCCAGGGTCTGCGACCAGGCCGTGCAATGCGAGGGTGCCTGCAGCTGGTCCCTGGCCGGCGGGGAGCCCGTGGCCATCGGCGCGCTGGAGCGCTTCATCGCCGATTATGCCCCTGTCCCGCCACCCCGTCGCGAGGCTGGCTCCGGGCTCGGGATGGAGATCGCCATCGTCGGATCGGGGCCGGCCGGCCTGGCGGCCGCCTGGGAACTCTTCGAGGCCGGCGCCAAGGTGACGGTCTTCGAGCAGGACGCCGAGGCCGGAGGGTTGTTGCGGTGGGGGATCCCGGACTTCACCCTGCCCCCGACCATCGCCAACCGTGCGGCCAGCGCTCTGGCCAGCTCCGGCGTCACGTTCCGCTTCGGCACGAAGATCGGATCCGACGAGGTGGAGCTGCTCCTCGATGATCACGATGCCGTGCTGATGGCGGTGGGCGCCGGAATGCCACTTGCGCTCAACGTGCCGGGTGCAGATCTGGGTGGGGTGTGGGACGCCACCCGCTTCCTCACCAACGCACACGAGGCGCTGGCCCGAGGAAATGAACTCTTCCTGGACGACACACACCGCGGCAGCCTCGGCTCCGATTCGACCGTCCTCGTTCTCGGCGCGGGAAACACGGCCATGGATGTCGCCCGGACAGCCCGCCGGTTGGGTGCTCGAACGGTGTGCGTCGACTGGATGGATCGCCGTTTCGCTCCAGTGCGGCCCGACGAGTTGGCCGAAGCTGAGGAGGAGGGGGTTGAGATTCGCTTCTTGACCACGCTCGAGCGCATGGCAGGTTCGGCTGAGTGGGTCGAGGTCGCCCGGCTGGCCCACACCATGCAGAAGTCGGCTTCTGCCAAACCCGTCGTGACCAACTGCGCCCCCGACACGCTCGAGGTCGACCTGGTCGTCTTGGCCATGGGGTACCGGATTGAACCTTCAATGACCGACTGCATCCCCGGTGGGCCCGTGGCGAAGACGGTGGCGCCGCTCCCGGATCGGCGGTGGGTTGCGAGTGGCATGTTGGCCAACGCCGCCCCTCCGTTCGCCCGCCACCTCCCGGTCGGTCGGCTCGCCTTGGGGCGCGAAACGGCCAGGGTCGCCGCCGGAGAGCCTCGGACCGCCCGGGTCTGGGCTGCTGGCGATGCGCTGACCGGTCCCTCTACGGTGGTAGAGGCCATGGCTCAGGGCAAGGAGGCAGCCAAGGGGATCCTCCGCCAGCAGCCTCGGCGACCTGCCATTGAAGAGGGCGACTCATCCTGTAAGAAGTAGCCTCAGGTCAGACGCAGGCGCAAAGGAAAACACCGATGCCAGAAGGCGACGACCCAACAGAACCCGGACCAGATTCAGGGTCCTCCGGAGGTGCCGCTGGCGACGCTCCACCACCGCCTGATGGCACCTCGCAGTCCGCCGGGGGCGCCACACCCCAATCCGCCGGGGGCGCCACACCCCAATCCGCCGGGGGAGCCACACCCCAGTCCGCCGGGGGAGCGACACCCCAGTCCGCCGGGGGAGCCACACCCCAGTCCGCCGGGGGAGCGACACCCCAGTCCGCCGGGGGCGCCACACCCCAGTCCGCCGGGGGCGCCACACCCCAGTCCGCCGGGGGCGCCACACCCCAGTCCGCCGGGGGCGCCACACCCCAGTCCGCCGGGGGAGCCACACCCCAGTCGGCCCCGTCAGTCCATGCCGCGTCGGCACCACCTCCTCCGGCCAGTTCGGCTCCGCCTCCGCCAAGCGGAGCGGCACCTTCGGCCCCGCCAAGCGGAGCGGCACCTTCGGCCCCGCCAAGCGGAGCGGCACCTTCGGCCCCGACCTCGGCACCACCTCCTCCGGCCAGTTCGGCTCCGCCTCCGCCCGCTAGTTCCGCACCACCTCCTCCGGCCAGTTCGGCTCCGCCTCCGCCCGCTAGTTCCGCACCGCCTGCTCCGGCCAGTTCGGCTCCGCCCCCGCCAAGCGGAGCGGCACCTTCGGCCCCCACATCCGCACCGCCTGCTCCGGCCAGTTCGGCTCCGCCCCCGCCAAGCGGAGCGGCACCTTCGGCCCCCACATCCGCACCGCCTGCTCCGGCCAGCTCCGCACCCTTACCTCCGACTGCGCACCCGGTCACCCAAGTGACACCGACGGCACATGGGTCACCATCTACTTCTTTCGGAACCGCAACTAGGGGTCCGTCGTCAGCACACCCAGCCTCTCCGGTGGCACGTCCACCTCGGGAGGGAGAGCCTCACGTTGGGGATGCAACTCGAGCTACGACCACCACCTCCCCTCATGTTGGAGTTGGAAGATCGGAAGTCGTTGAGGCTGCCGGACGGGGACATGGCGGGGCGTCAATTGCACGCGGGGTCGCCACCCACGGAACAAGGGTTGCTCTAATCGGCAAGGCCGCCACGGCCGTCGTCGTCGGAGGTGTGTTGGTGACTGGTGGTCTGAAGCTCACTCACACAGGTCCATTCCACCGAACTGCCACGAAAGTTCATACGAAAGTCAGCATCAAGAAGACTTCGACTTCAGCAAAGAAGAAACACCCGAAAGCGACCACGAGTGGCATTCTCAACATAAAAGGCACGTGGAGCGATGTTTGTTCGGCCCTGGGGACCACATTCCCTCAAACTTGGGTCATCATGACGCAGAATCCAACTACCGGTGCCTTTACGGGTACCGACACAGGCACTGGTAGCTCCAATCCGAGTGTGTTCACCTTTACCGGAACCCTCGTGGGACGCACGTTGAACTTCACGACGACCCTCGCTTCCATCGGGTACACCGCAAAAGGGTCATCAACAATCACTGGCAGCGGCACGGCCCTGACCGCAACCGGCCCCTTCATGGACAGCAACGGCACCAAGGGTTCGTGCGTGGCCCACCTTGTCACCTCAGGCAACTAGGGCACGGTCAGCAAGATCGGTTGCCGCGGCGGTCGGCTCGACACCATTGCGGGATGCCCCCCATCTGGTTGAGGCGTGCTGCATCGATTTGGGTGTTAGTAGGTCCGGATTGCCCGAAATGGGCCTCAATGAGGACGAAGTCCCGCAGACCCTGTCGGCAACCCCACGCTCTCGCTGCTCGGCCACCCATTTCGCTGCCGGTGTCAAGCTCATTGGGTTACGCAACGCTGGTTCCTCCTTGCTGATATCCCGGGTATTCCTTGGGCAGGGACAACCGCACCAGGTATGATGAACGGGTCGTCACCTCATTGTGATCCGAGGTAGAGCCGTTCAATCGCCTTCTCAGGAGGAATGTGATGCATACAGTCATCCGGCACTACAAGAGCAACGCCAAGCTCATCGAAGAGTTGGAACGTCGATCAGGCGAGGTCGAAGCGATAATGCGAGGTGTACCGGGCTTCGTGGCCTACCGCCTGATCAAGACGGCGGGGGGCGGTGTCAGCATCAGTGTCTTCAACGATGAGGCTGGAGCCGAGGAGTCTTCTCGGGTCGCCAAACAGTGGATCAAGGAAAATGCGCCGTCGGTGGCAGGAAGAGCGCCACAGCTAATTCAGGGTGAGTCAATCCTCCAATTCTCCAAGGAATCCGGCTAGAAATCCTGAAGTTCGATTCAGTCGGAAAAGGGAATCTCTTCCCTGACGGAGCGAAAGGCATCTCCTTCGCCCTGATTGCCTTCGTGCTTTACAAGCACGTCATACAAATTCCGACACCGAGCGGAGATGTCATCGCT
>PNAT01000207.1 GCA_003169675.1 Acidimicrobiaceae bacterium | reverse complement strand
AATGTCCTGAACTCTCACACCGCCCCAGGCACCTCCGAGATGGATGACCAAGGCTGATCTGCGTCATTTCGATAACGCCTGATCAGCGACCCTGCAACGGGTGATCGATTACGCAGTAACGGTTGATGTTTGACAGCCTCGCCCCGATGCTGCGGGTTGCGGCATTTTGCAACTCCCGACGGGAATGTAGGCTGGGCGCCGACGGCGTGGCGGAAGGAGTTCGAGTGAGGCGGATCACCGGCGGAAGAGGCCTGCGCGTCCTATTGGGCGTGGGACTGGCGGTCGTCGCGACAGCGACGGTGGCGTCTGCGGGCGCCACGAGTCTGGCGTCGAGCACCCTTCGGACGTCCAATCTCGAGACCGCATCCAGTGTGCTCGAGGGAATACCGCATTTCGCCCACGTGGTGGTGCTCACCGAAGAGAACAAGGACGCGAGCGCAACCTTCGGGCCGACTAGCCCCGCCACCTACTTGAACAGCCTCGTGTCTCAAGGCGTCTTCCTGCCCAACTACTACGGGACGGGCCACGTAAGCCTCGACAACTACCTCGCCATGGTGTCCGGCCAGCCGGGCAACGTCTTGTCCAACTCGGATTGCATGACCGTGAGCCTGTGGACTTGCGCCCAGGCCGCCAGCGCCTTTGACGGCGGCGCCAACATTGGCGACCAACTCGATGCCGCCGGCATCAGCTGGAACTCCTGGATGGACGGGACATCCACGCCCTGCTTCCATGGCCCCTACACCCCGCCGGACCTGTCGAACCCCTCGGCCGCCGGCGTCGAGAGCATCGTCGAACCAGATCCTTACCAGGGCGACAGCACCGCGGCGCCGGCGTACAACTACGCCGACCGGCACAACCCGTTCATCTACTTCACCAACTTCATCGGCAACCAGGCCCGCTGCGAGGCCCATCAGCTCCCGTTCAGTTATCTCAGCAATGCTCTCTCGGGAGGGTCGAGTACTTGGACGGACACGACCCTTCCGGGGTTCTCGTTCATAACCCCCGACACCTGCCACGACGGGCACGACAACCCCTGCGCCGGCGGGAGCCCGGGCGGGCTGGTCAGCCTCGACGCTTGGCTGAGCGCCAACCTGCCGCCGCTCTTGCAGTACCTCGACACCCACGACGGGCTGCTCGTCATCAACTTTGACGAGAGCGACCCCGGCGTCAGCGCGGGTGGCGTCAACGAGAGCGCCCTGGTGGGGGGCTACACGCCGAGCGCCTGCACCTCGTGCGTCAGCGTAGGGGCCGGAGGCCGAACCGGTGCCCTGCTCTTGGGCACGGGCCTGGCCGCCGGCACGACCGACACGACCGGCTACGACCACTACAGCCTGCTGCGCACGATCGAGGACAGCTTCGGGATCTCGAACTACCTCGGGTTGGCCGCCCTCGCCAAGCCGATGACGGCGGCGTTCAGCTCCTAACGCGCCTGGTGGCACCCGTTGCGGCTCCGGCCACCCGCTACGGTGATGGTGGTTACCGTCACCGCGAATGGATTGACGCCAGTCGAGATAGAGAAGGTGACGATGGCCCTTGGATCCGGATCGCAGATAAGCGGTACGGCACAATTCGGTAAGCATGTCCGTTGGTGGGTTGGTGTTTCCTAGAATCGGACGGACACCGGCGCATCTCGACATGACGGTCAACTTTGTCCTGATGAACCCAGTTGTGCAGCGCACCAACGCTCACACCAAGATCGTGAGCCGTCTTGGTAACCGGATTGCCCGCCCGGACAAGGGCGACAGCTCGGAGTCGGAACTCCGCGGGAAACGCTCGTGGCATATCGGACAGCCTTTCAGTTAAGGCCCGATATTCACTTCATTTAGGTAACGAAACTGGGGGCACGCCACTCAAGTCAACCGAAATCTGGGCGGACCCGAGACTCCAGTTATCGGCCGTGCTCCTGTCGCCCAAAGTTGTTCTGGTCCCGCCCGATCGCAGATTTACAGCTACTCGGTCTCAGCTCTTTGCGCCCCCCTTGGAGCGATGCATCGCTTCTGGCCTGCTCAGTAGGCCCAGCACCTCACCGATCGCTTGTTCCTGCTCGGGAGCTTCTGGCAGAGGTAGATGCTCCTGGACTTGATAGCGATTGCGGCGGCCCTCCCGTTCCTTGATGACGTATCCGGCATCGGTCAGATCGGTGACGATGCCGTAGGCACGTCGCTCGGTTATCCCCAAGAAAATCGCTATGTCCCGCAGGCGGATTTCGGGGTCATGGGCGATGCAAAGCAAGGCACGCCCGTGGTTGGTGAGGAAGGTCCATGTGGCCATTCCGCGAAAGTACCAGAATATTACTGGAAATATGTTGCTATATCTGAATTTCTATAGTATGGTCATCTGCAGTTCCTGAACGTCCGTCGCCGACGGTTGTTTATTTCGGGACACTTTTTGGAGCTATTCATGCTCGCAGCCCGTTTATCACGGCGCGCCCAGACCTCACTTCGTTGTGCGGGGAACTGCCTGCCGCTTCCGGATGGAATGGACCGCACTTCGGTGGTGCGACGTTGTCTCATAGGCGCAGCGGTGGCGACAACCACCCTGGCCATGCTGGCTCTCGGTGGGTTCGCGGCCGCGCCGGCAGCATCCGCTGCAGCCAGTGCACCCGCAGCCACTCAGTGCAATGCGCCAGCCTTTCCCACCGGTGCCGGATTCCAGGTGACCTGCACCATCACCGTCGATAACACCGTGACCTCGGCCGGAGCGACTACGTCGAGGGTCACCGGCACGGCGTGCTTGGCAGCCGCAGGTGTTCTTCCACCTTTCGGCTGCACCACCACGGTGACCGCATCGAACCAGCTCGTTACCTCGGTGAACCAATGCAACGGCATCGCCTACGGAGGGGGCAGCAACGTGATGTGCAAGGTCGCGGTGGTCAATACGACTCCAGCTGGCACATCGGCACCCGGCGTCTCAGTCGATCAGTGCATCGGGTCGGGTACAGGCGGTGGCACTCAGCCGACGGTGGTGTGTTCCCCGAGCGCCAGCACGACGAATGCCACGGTGACCCAGTGCAATGGTTCGGGAAACGGTGGTGGCGCGAGCACGCGGGTGAAGTGCACGGTAACCGGCGGAGCGACGGCCCTACCCATGACCATTACGCAGTGTGATGGCTCAGCCAACGGCGGAGGCAGCACCGTGAGCTGCACGACAGCATTTTCGAACAACTATGAAGCGGCCTCGCAGAGCACGACCACTACACCGGCCTCGTCGACCGTGGCCACTACGCCAGCGGCGGTACCAAGAGCTGGGCCAATTGGCGGCGGAACCAAGGGTGTCGGTCCTCCCAGGGCGGGTGGTCCTGGTGGGACCGGGACAACAGGTAGATCACCAAGAGGTGGCGGACCGACCGGAACCTTCGGGTCAGTCCTGGCGCCTCCGAGCGGTGTCATTCCGGTCGGCCCCCCCCAGACCGGATTGGGCGGAGCGTCCCACTCTACCAATGACGATCTCGTGATCCTGGGCATCTTGTCGCTGATCGGCTCCGCACTGGCGACGGTCCTTGCCCTCCGCCGACGTCAGTTCCTTCTCATCCGGGGTCGGACAGCAAGTCCATGAACGCTACCCCTGCGGTTGGAGCGACGGGTCATCGCTCGCCCAAGTGGTGGTTACTGGCCGTCGCCCTCTTTCTGGTCGGCTCAGCATGTCTGGTCGTCGGACTTCGAGGAAGTCAGCATCCACTGGCTGGCCCGGTGGTGTCCCGTGCAGCACCTCCAAAATCGATCAATTACACAACCCCACCATCGAAGATTGCCCTGCCGGTCGCAGTACGCTCCGCACCGGTCGAGCTGCGCATTCCGGCGATTGCCTTGACGAGTTCCTTGTCCACGCTTGGACTCAATCCTGATGGGACCATTGAGGTTCCTACCGACGCTCAGCAGCCGGGCTGGTACAAGTTTGGGCCGTCCCCGGGCCAAGAGGGATCAGCCGTGATCTTGGGACATGTCGATTCCCTGAAGGGCCCAGCCGTGTTTTTCCGTTTGCAATCCCTTGTTGCCGGCGACGTCGTCGACGTGACCCTGGCCGACGGAGTCACGGCTCAGTTCAAAGTCACCTCGGTGGCGATGTACCTGAAGACGGCGTTCCCGACCCAAGCGGTCTATGCCTCACACGGATTCGGTGCGCTGCAACTCGTTACGTGCGGAGGAGTCTTCGACAGTCGCACGGGCCACTATTTGTCCAACGTCGTGGTCTACACCTCTCTTGTGGTGCTCACACCGGCATCTGCCGCAATTGCCGACGCGGTGTCCCATGTCTAGACCTCGATTGACCGGATTCTGGGAACCCATGCGCCTGAATCAGATAGTCAGGTCGCCAAGAGACAGTGATTCGTACCCACGGATTCGGCGCCAATCTCGCTCCACGTGATCTAAGTCCATTCAACTACCCGAAGAGGCGTACACGCGCCGCGTATGCCGGGAGGCGAACCAAAGTGTCGGAAACCACATTTACAGAGAACGCGCAGGGACTGCTGGCCTCGATCGTCGAGAGCGCCGAGGACGCCATCGTCAGCCTCGACACCAGCGGCCACGTGATTACCTGGAACGCGAGCGCCGCACGCCTCTTCGGTTACAGCGCCGCCGAGATGATCGGGCGCATCTATAGCGAGATCCTGACGGGCTGGCCGCTGGAGGACTTTGTGAACCTATTCAAGAAAACGAAGTCCGGGGAATGCGTGAGTCAATACGAGACAACACGACCGCGGCGCGACGGAACGATTATGGACGTGGAGTTGAGCTTGGCTCCAATCCTCGCCGCCGACCGTTCGGTTGTCGGGGAAACGTTTATTCTCCACGAAATCACCGAGCGCAAGCGCCGCGAGCGTGAGCGAGTGTCCAGTCTCGACCTGCTGGAGCGAAGTCAACATGTCGGGCATATCGGTGGCTGGACCGCCGGGCTGGCCCCAAATGCACCATTGACCTGTACCAGTGAGACCTGTCATATTTTTGGTAAGCCAGAGCGCTCGGGTTGGACGACTACGGACTTCTACGACCGGGTCCATCCAGACGATCTCGCGCGTGTCCAAGAAGCCATCAACGCCGCCACCACACCCGAGGGGCACTTCGAGCTTGAGCACCGCATCGTGCGCCCCGACGGCACCGAACGCTGGGTCTTCGAGGCGGCGGACGTGGTATCCGATGAGAACGGGACCCCGGTTGAGATGATCGGCGTCGTACAGGACATCACTGAACGACACAAAACCGAAGTGAAGATGCATAGCGACGAACTTCGGCTCCGCCTGTTGGCTGAGAAATCAAGGGACCTCATCTTCTACTACCGCATTATCCCCGATCAGGCTTTTGAGTTCGTGAGCCCAGCGTCACTCGCCATTACGGGATACACACCGGCGGAGCTCTACGAAAACCCTGAGTTGAGGGACACCATGTTCGACCCTGCCTCTCAGCTTGCCCTGTTCGAGCGACTTTCCTCCGGTCACGACCTGGAAGCCATGGAGAGCGAGGTCACTCGTAAAGACGGCTCCACCCTCTGGGTCAGTCAACTGCTAAACGCCGTGCGCGATGCATCGGGCACCATCATCGCCGTCGAAGGGATCACTCGTGATATCAGCGAACGCAAGGATGCAGAAACTCGCAGGACCCATGAGGCACTGCACGATTCTCTCACCGGATTGGCGAATCAGGCCCTGCTGATCGACCGGATTCAGCGTGGGTTGTCGCGCGGGGTTGGAGCTAATTCTTGCATCGCCGTCCTCTTTGTCGACTTGGACCGCTTCAAGCTGATCAATGACGCCCACGGACACAGTGGGGGCGATGCCGTGTTGATGGCTGTCGCCAAGAGATTGGCAACCGGCCTCAGTACGACGCAAACGGTGGCGCGCGTGAGCGGTGACGAGTTCGTCATCCTGTGCGAAGACCTCAACCTCGCAATCGATGCGGTCAAGATCGCTGAGCACGTCCTAGACGTGTTCACTACGGCCTTCGAGATTGATGGTACGGAGGTGTTCGTCAAGGCATCCATCGGGGTCGTCACGGCCAGAGCTGGCGGTACCGGCCAGAACGCTGACGACCTGCTGCGTGACGCGGACCTAGCGATGTACCGGGCCAAAGATCAAGGGGGAGAGCGCTATGAGGTGTTTGAAACCTCCCTGCGGGTCGATGCCGAACGGCGCGCCGTCGAGGAGGCAGGCCTACGCCGCGCCATCCAAAACGAAGAGTTCGCGATGGTCTTCCAGCCCGTGTGGTCGATCGCACAGGACTGCTTCGTGGGTGCCGAGGCGCTTCTACGGTGGCATGACCCGATGCGGGGCACGATTTCCCCAGGGGAGTTCATCTCGGTGGCCGAGGATTCCGGGCTCATCGTCCCGATCGGCCACTGGGTGCTCGAACAAGCCTTCGCAGCCCTGGCACAGTGGAGCCGGATGGGACCGCGACTTGCTGCATGCACAATGTCCATCAACGTGTCCCCCGTCCAGCTTCGATCCCGCACCTTCCCAGAGGAAATCGAGCAACTGATCGCAGCAACGGGTGTCGACCCCAAATTGCTCTGCCTAGAGATTACCGAGTCTGTTCTCATGGAGGATGACGGCAACTTTTCCATCGCCCTGCACCGGTTGCAGCTCCTAGGGGTGCAGTTCTCGATCGACGATTTCGGTACCGGCTACTCGTCGATCGGCTACCTGCGCCGATTCCCGGTTGACGAGATCAAGATCGATCAGTCGTTCATAAAGGGCTTGGGCAGGGACCCATTCGCCGACGCTCTCGTCAAGGCGGTCATCATGATCGGTGACGCGGTCGGTTTACGCGTTGTGGCAGAAGGTGTCGAGAACATCATTCAGCTCACTGCACTGCGTGGGCTGGGAGGGCAGCACGCACAAGGATATCTGTTTGCTCGTCCGTGTGAACTTGAGACATGTTGCGCAGTGATAGCGGAAGGTCGCTACAACCATCACACGCGTCTTGGTATACAAACGTCCCAAGTCTCAGCCCTTGTGGGTGATGCAACCGCGTCCTGAAGCCATAATGCTGGCCCTCGAAGGGGCTCCGTCGTGGCCGTTGCTGTCGCTCGTCGCCCAAATCTCACAATTCGACTGCCGAATAGTCCTCTTCGCGCGGCCCAGGGGCAATCGATGGGCGCTTTCTAATTGCCACCAGGAGTGGCACGGGGCACATTTGAACTGGTTCTGATTTAAGTGACGTTCGGCAGGACAGAGGTGACGATGAACAACGCCATCGGGGTGCCGTTCAAATGGTTGCCCTGATGTATGCCAGTCAATCCCTAGCCGGTCGAATCGGGCATTCTGTCCCGACAATCGGATCCCGAGCCGTCCCGCCACATCCCGTTCAGTGTCCTGGGGGTCGTCCGGCAACCATCTGAACTGCCCACATGAAACTTGGCGGGATCCATTGCGAATGATGAGGACGAATCCGGCCGCCCTCGTAATGCCCAGTTCAGGACTTCATTGCAACTCCTCCGACTCCACGCTGGTCGACTGGGACCAGGTGGTAGCCGCTGAGGGAATCCGAATCCGAATCCGAACTTTGTTCTCGTTTTCGTGTGGGCACGTTGTGGGCACGGAATTTCACGGGTCCAAGAATCGCCGTCCATTTATAGCCTGTGAGCTGGCCTTATCTGGTGGTCGGGCGCGGGATCGATCCGCGGACCTCACGCTTTTCAGGCGCGCGCTCTACCAACTGAGCTACCCGACCGGGTACCCAGACACGAACGTCATGGAGACCGATCGGATCTGGTGGCGGACCTGACGGGATTTGAACCCGCGACCTCCGCCTTGACAGGGCGGCGTGCACTCCGAGCTGCACCACAGGTCCATTACGGCACTTGCCGTGTCATCCCCCGGTTGGATGGCGTCCATCTTCCCGTTGAACAGCCCTTCACTCTAGCCGAACCTCACCTCAGGGCCCGTTGAGAGATCACTCCTGGTCAAGGGGTCAGGCGATGGCGGCCCGGAGCCTTGTCACGCCCCTTTCGAAGTCGGAGTACCTGTCGGGACTGAGAACCCGACTGAGAGCAGATGCCGAGAGCTTGTCGGTCATTTCCTCGGCTTCATCGTGCTTGTGTTTGATACCTGTGCAATCCGGAAACGGCTCTGACCAGCCAAAGAACTTCGCCTGGCCCTCCCCCTCGTTGGTGAGGATGGCTTCAACCGGCGCCAGACCGACTGCGGTGGTGGCGACCAAATGGATGCCACCGCGCCATTCACGTAGAACCTGCATGAGCTGGGCGGCCCGACCGGCGGCGGAGTCATCGCGGGCGGCGGCCCGCCACCCGACAAACAGCGGGAGGGCACATCCATCGAGACCGTCGACAAGGTCCTGCGTCACCGCCACAATCTCGTCCAAGCCCTCCACGTCCTTGAGATGCATCTGACCCCATAGCGCATGGGCTTCGGCCATTCGAGCGGCGGCGGTTGCCGCGCCTGCCACGGCGATACCTTCTCCGTACATCGTTCTGACCGCAGTCGCCTCAAACCACCCGAAGGCCGAATGGACAATGTCGGCACTGACATCTCCGAGCATCGCTCCTCGCCCAGCGAAGTAGAAGGCGAATGGATTTGTCCAGCCCCACTCAGCCGCCCAACCCATGACATCGGGGCTCAAATACATCGCCGTGCCGATGTCATGTATCGGGGTTGACGTTGACCGAATGACGGCCAGAGCGGCCGTAGTGTCGACAGTGTTCATTGTGCCTCCTTAGGCGGTTGTGGGCCGCAGAACGCGGCGCATTCCGGGGATGGTGCCAACGACAGCTTCCATGAGCCGGGCTAGTTCCGTCACCACCCCATCGAGGTGCGTGAACCTCTCGTCAAGAGTCCCGACGATTGACGTCAGCTCGGGCGAGAGATCCTGCAATGACTTGGTCGCTTTGGGGAGCTCGGTTGCCAGGTCGATGGCCACACCACTCAACCGCTCGGTCAACGTTTGGAGCGCCGAAGCCGAATCTGAGAGATTGGGGAGGGAGCCATCAAGGGTGCCCACCGCACGCTCGAGACCCGTGACGGCCATGGAGATTCCTGACGCGGCCATGTCGATCCCGCTGCCGGCGCGGGACACACCGCCTTCTATCCGCTCCAAGAGGACCATGAGCTTGTCAACCCGATCGGCCAGTTCATTGATGGCGTCAAGCGCGGTCAATGCCGAGCCCGGAAGACGGAGCAATGCACCAGGTAATCGGACGACTGACTCAATGAACGAGGGTGATTCCATGGACTGATCATGGGTCGTACGTGGTCCCATGTCCAATATGCCTACCGCCTTCTCCTTGTCTGACTTGGTCTCTCGTTCCGAGCCACGGTGCCGTCCATCAAGATTGAGGTCGCTGCCCCGGATCTCGTTCGAGGGGAGTGGTCGGCCGGCCGCTGGACGAAAGACTCATGGCTGGTCTTGAGATCGCCAAAAGGGGTGCGGACTCTTCATGCGGGGCAGCGTCGTTGCGACGGGTCCGAAGCGATCAGAGCCCGAGTCCCAATCTGCCTTCGCCACTTCCAGCTCGTGTCGGTCACGAGCAACGAAGTTCCACCACATGACGATTTCGGACTCGAATGGCTCTCCGCCCAGCACGAGGAAGTGCGCGTCTTGGCCCAACTCGAGGTGAATTTGGTCCTGGTCCGCTCCGATGTAGGCAAACTCATCGGTCGAAACGATGGTCTCACCGAGCCGGACATCCCCAGCCAACACGGCGATGCCGTATTCGAATTCCGTGTTCAGGGGCAATTCGAACTCTCCGCAACCTGCGACATCGAGACCGACCAGCTGCGTATCAAGATGCGCCGGTGAGTGGACCCCACCGAATTCTCCAAGAAACACGGTCGCCTCTCCGGCTTCGAGTTCGATCTGCGGGAGGTCTTGGTGGTGGGAGAACGATGACATCCCGTGCCGAGTGGTTTCTGGTTGGGCTACCCAAAACTGCACTCCGTTCATTCTCCCGCTTGATTGGAGGCGGCCATCTTCTGCGTGCGCAATCCCATTTCCGGCCGTCATGAGGTTCAGCTGTCCAGGTCGGATGGGTTGTTCATTTCCCAAACTGTCGGTGTGCACCACCTCGCCTTCAAGCAGCCACGTCACGGTATGGAGACCAATATGGGGATGAGGCCCCACGGTCATCGTGCCCTGCGGACTCACCTGGACTGGTCCGAAGCGATCGAGAAAGCACCAGGCACCTACCGTGCGTCGCCCCCGGTTTGGTAGGGCACGGTGCACGGGGAGACCGCCAACGTCCGTCAGGCGGCTGGTTGATACCTCAGGTGGGGAGGAGGATGTGGTCACGGGCGGGCCCTGCGGCGCCCTTCGGCAGCCCGTTGTCTCCCCACCTTCTGGTTCTCCCTGGCCAGCCGATGATCGTTCTGTTGGGCCGCGTATGCAGACTCGGCCAGCAGCTTTCGATAGCTGGCCAGTCGTTCGGCATGGAGTGTGCCCGTCGCAATGGCCTCACGCACGGCGCAATTCGGCTCACTCTCATGTGCGCAGTCGTTGAATCGGCAGAGCTCCTCCAGATCTGTGATGTCGGTGAATACCGCCTCTATCCCTTCCTCTGCGATCCACATCCCCAATTCCCTCAAGCCGGGAGTGTCGATGAGGATGCCGCCTGTGGGGACCACGAGAAGTTCCCTCCATGTGGTGGTGTGTTTCCCCTTGGCATCGGTATCGCGAACATCTCCGGTTTGCACGACATCAGAGCCCATCAGAGCATTGACCAGGGACGACTTTCCAGAACCCGACGTGCCTAAGAGGGCCAAGGTCGATCCGCGTGCGCACAACGAGAGGACGTGGTCCATCCCAAGGCCGGTCCTCACTGAGAGGGTGAAGACTCGACAATCACCACTCACCGAATGCACCACGGCTGTGGCCCCGACCCCGACCTCGTCGTCCACCAGGTCGGCTTTTGAGAGGACGAGCACGGGCTGAGCACCGCTGTCCCAGGCCAAGGCCAAGAAGCGCTCGATTTGGCGTCTTGAGATTGGTCGGTCAAGGGGCACCACGATGATCACGACGTCGACATTTGCCGCCAGTGCTTGGACCTCCGTGCGGGCTCCCGACGACTGTCGCACCAGAGCGGTTCGCCGGGGCATGAGATGAGCCAATTCGTAGGAATCTGGCCCCCCGGATCCCTGGAGACCGCACCAATCCCCAACACACACTGGTGACACCCCGGATGTGGAGACTGTCACCGAACCGACGGGGGTCAAGGCCAGGAAGCGGCCCCGGTCGACCCGCGACACTCGACCAATCACCGAGCCCGGGGGTGCCGCCTCTTGCCATGCCGACAGCTCGAGGGCCCGCGTTGCGTCGGCTCCCAGCGCATGCACGTCAGCCGGCGGGGCGGGTTCACTCAAGGGAGGCACGGGTCTTCTTCTTACCCCGGCGCTCAGGCGCGAAAGCACAAGAAAGCGGGGTCACTGTCGTTGCGGTCAACTCTTGTTCCTTTCCGGAATGATGAAAGACACGCACATGGGTTGGTTCCCCGATTTGGTCTGACCACAGTCGGCCACGACCAGTCGTGCAATCAGGAGAAGGTGATCAACCTGATGTGAGCCGCCGCTTCGTCTGTCACGGACATGGTCTCACCTCCAGTTCAATCGATCGTCGAATGCCCTGACGCAACGAGTGTGGTGTGTCGATCCGGCGATGTCAATGCTCAGTGACCGGGATACGCCGGAGAATAGGGCTATAGCTGGTTCGAACGACGACGCGCACCCTTGACCAGTAGGCTCTGGTAGAGGGATGCGGGGAGCCTAGACATGAGGTCGAACACTTTGGCGTCCGGTCCGATGAGGGCCCGACGACGGTCCCTCTCCACGGCAGCGAGAATCTGACGGGCTGCCTTCTTCGGGCTGGTGATAGCCACCTTGTCGAAATCGTTGTGGGCCTTCTCCTCGCCGCCGGCTAGCGCGGCGATGCTGGGGTCCATACGAGAGTTCCGGGCGATGTTCGTCTTTATGCCGCCGGGGTGAATCGTCGTGCACGACACAGTCGAACCTTCGATCTCAAGCTCCATGCGCAGGGCATCGGTGAAGCCCCTTACGGCGAACTTTGCCGCGTTGTAGGCCGATTGCGAGGGGATACTTATGAGACCGAACACGCTTGAAAGGTTCACGATGTGGCCCTCATTGGCCGCCTTCAGGTGGGGCAGGAAGGCCTTGGTGCCATAGACCACACCCCAGAAGTTGATACTCATGAGCCATTCAAAATCTTCGTACGTCATCGTTTCGATGTTTGCGCCGAGGGCAACGCCGGCGTTGTTGACGACCAGGTTCACCTGCCCGTGATCTTCCACCACGCAGTCGGCCCACGCGTAGACAGCATCCCGATCGGCGACGTCAAGGCGTTGCGACGTGATCTTGACCCCAAACCCTTCACATTGCGCTACCGTCTCGGACAGGCCCACCTCATTGATGTCGGAGAGGGCGAGGTGGGCCCCTCGTCGGGCCAGGTCATTCGCCAGAGCCCGCCCGATGCCAGAACCCGCACCCGTGATGGCCGCGATGCGGCCGTTGAATTCCTTCATGATGGTCTGCTCCTTCAGGATGCGACGGCTACCGGGTCTTCCGCATTGAGGCCGGGACCGGTGAACTCCATCACTTCGTCCTCAATGTCGCTCATCTTCAGCGCGCGGTAGTCACGCAGGTAACTCTGATGGACTTGCCACGGGAAGTGGTTGCCCTGCTTGGGCAGCAGATGCACCGATCGCTGGATGTATCCCGACGTGAGGCTCAGGATCGGCGCTGCCGCCACGGACTCGTCCTGATTCCGGGCTGTGCATTGGCGCTGACCGGTGGCGCGCATGTGGTTGAGCAGCCGGCATACGTAGTCACACGTCAGGTCGCATTTCAGCGTCCACGAGGCGTTGGTGTAGCCGATGGCCAGAGCCAGGTTGGGGACTCCCTCCAGCATCATCCCCTTGTAGGTGAGCCGACTGGACGGGTCAACGGCCTCGCCGTCGACCGAGATGTTGATACCACCGAGGAAGAGGAGTTCCAGTCCGGTGGCGGTGATGATGATGTCGGCCTCGAGTTCGTTCCCGGACTCGAGGAGGAGGCCATCCTCGGTGAATTCCTTGACGTGGTCGGTGACCACCGAGGCCGAACCGGCACTGATGGCCTTGAAAAGGTCGCCATCGGGCACGAGGCACATGCGCTGATCCCACGGGTTGTAGCGGGGAGTGAAGTGGGTGGCCACGTCGTAGTCCGAGGGGAGCTGGCGCCCCAAACCCTTGATGAGGAACCGCTTGATGACGTCCGGATACCGCCGGCTGACTTGATAGAAGGCCTGGGTCATCAAGGCCATGAACCACCGGATGGCCTTGCCCGACACCCGATTGGGGAGAATCCGGCGCAGGACGCCCGCCACCGGGTTCTTGGCCGGCATGGAGGCGATGTAGGAGGGAGATCGCTGCAGCATGGTGACATGGTCAGCGGTCTGTGCCAACGACGGGATCAGCGTCACCGCGGTCGCCCCGCTCCCGATGACCACCACCTTCTTGCCGTTGACGTCCAGGTCGACCGGCCACAGTTGGGGGTGCACGATGGTGCCCTTGAAGCGATCCATGCCTGAGAAATCAGGCAGGTAGCCGTGGTCGTAGCGGTAATAGCCGGTGCAGGAGAAGATGAAGTCACATGTGAGCTGGACTGTCTCGCTTGTATCGGTTCGTTCCGCGGTGACGGTCCAGCGGGAGTCGGGCGTGGACCATTCGGCACCCAGGATCCGATGATTGAAGCGGATGTTCTTATCGATGCCGGCCTCGGTAGCGGTGTCGCGGATGTACTGCAGTATTGAGTCACCGTCGGCGATCGCCTTCTCGCCATCCCAAGGCCGGAACGAGTACCCGAGGGTGTACATGTCGGAGTCGGAGCGGATACCGGGGTAGCGAAAGAGGTCCCAGGTCCCACCGATGGCGTCGCGAGACTCAAAGATGGCGTAGCTCGCCCAGGGACAGTCCGTCTGGAGGTAGTGAGCCGCTCCTATCCCCGACAGGCCGGCTCCCACGATAAGGACGTCGACGTGCTGGTCAGAAGAGTTTGGCGACATCAGGCTGCCGATCCTACGAGCTTGTCGTTCAGCGTGCCGTGGTCACCGAACAGCTCGACCCGCCAGCGGGCCACCAGCTCATCGGTGTTGCTGTCGTCAGGGTGGAAGTCAGGCCGGTTGTAGTCACGCAGCTGGTCCCACACCTCTTTTTGGGCGGTCGGGGAGTTCTTGAACCGGCGCCAGCTCTGACGGAGATTGCCTCGGCGGTAGGTGGCCCGGTCGCCCAGCAGCGACAAGATGACCGCGAGGGACATCCCGAAGATGAACCCGAAGCGAAAGAAGTTCATGGTCCACACCCGCATGCGCTCACTTCCCTCGACGGCCCTGTAAACATCGAAGGCAACCGCTTTGTGCTCGGACTCCTCGAGTGCATGCCACACGAAGAGGTCACGAACCTCCTCGGCACCGAAGAGGCGACGCTCCTCCTCGTCACTGAGCACCAACTCGGCCAAGGTGGCGGTGAAGTGCTCGAGCGCGGCCGTGGCAGCCAGATTGGATTTGGGAGGCAGCAGTCGTTCCCGCAACTTCAAGCCGGCCTTTGTGAGGCGCTCGTACCTCTTCGTTGGATAGCCCAGTTCGGCCAGACGGTCATTGAGGACACGGTGCTCGCGTCCGTGCACTGACTCCTGGCCGATGAATCCGGCCACCTGGCGCTTCAGAGCCGGGTCGGTGATCTGGTCCCGAAAGTGCCGCACTGAACGGACGAAGTAGTCCTCTCCATCGGGGAAGACCGACGAGAGCGCGGCGGTGAGGTGGCTCCCGATCAGGTCGCCGTCGGCTGCAAAGTGCTTGGGCAGGCCCTTCAAGGACTCCTCGAACGACATCCGCCGGGTCGGGACCGTGCGGTCCGGATTGCTGGTTTGCATGATTGTGCGTCGCCTTCCAGTGGAAGTGGATTGGTGGTCGCCATATTAGAATAAGTGAGTGATTATCTCAAATGCTCTTTTCTGGTAGGATCCATGGAAATGGGAAACCCGCTTGACCAGGTATCCGAGACAAAAGGTGCCCAGACGCGGAGAGCCATCCTGGACTCGGCGATCGCTCGATTCGGTCGTGATGGCTACCGCGCCACCTCAGTCGCCGACATTGCCCGCGACGCGTCTGTCGGGGGCACCGTCGCCTACGCGTACTTCCCGAGCAAGGAGGCCCTATTCCTCGCCGCGGTGGACGAGGACGCGGCTGGGGTCATTCACGAGGGTCTCGCCACCGTGATGGACAATCCGGAAGTGCTCAATTGGCGGGACACATTGATCTTCACGTTGGTTGGCGCTGTTGAACACCACCCCCTGGCGCGAAGGCTCCTGGCTGGACTCGAACCTGAAGTGACGGCTCGGGTCCTTGAAATTCCGGCGCTGACCGAACTCCGTAAAGCCTGCTCGGAGCGCCTTCGCTCCGAGCAGGCGGCCGGAACCGTACGCCCCGATATCGATGCCGGTGCTCTCGGCAACGGCGTCGTGACCCTCATGTTGTCGATGCTCATGTCAGTGGTCCAACTGGGAAGCCAAGCAACGCTTGCCTACTCGAGGGACGTCGCATCTGTATTCGAGGCTGCTCTCAGCGTGACCCCGAACCGAACCGCTCCCTGACCACTTCACACGGAGGGGGAATACTTCAGTTGGCCATGCCGACGATGGGCTTGTTGAGGCGGGTGCCGCCCATGGACCCGAAGAACCCGGCGTCGCCGTGGGTGAAGATCCCTCCGTCCGACGCCACCAGCCAGTAGCCCAGCCCGCTCGGTGTGGCCGCCATGCCGACGATGGGCTTGTTGAGGTGGGTGGCGCCTTCCGAGCCGTGG
>PNAT01000152.1 GCA_003169675.1 Acidimicrobiaceae bacterium | reverse complement strand
CTCCGATGTCTTGCGACATCACAGTGGTGGGCGAGGGGGGACTGGCAACTTAGGTCCACGCCCCGTTGTGATGGAAAGTCCCTGGTCGGAGCTTCGCCGGGCCGCCTGATCACGTTCCCGATTCGGAAGTTACGGGCGGTCGCCCGCTCCGGTGTCGGTTCTCAGGGAGCAGCTTTCGATCCCGACAGGCACCAGCGACGCCAGGCTCGGCCACAACGAGGATGAGCGGTGCCTACGATTGGAGCCATGAGCACGCCGGACACCGCGTGCGAATGGGACCTGATCGTTCCTGGCGACGACGCCGAGCTGGCGGGCGAGTTCCGCCGCCACGGCATCCAGCCGGGACAACGCGTCCACGTCGCGGTCGTCACCAATGGCGACAACGACGGCGACGGCCGAAGCACTCCCGGCGTTCTTTGGCAGCTTCGAAGGACCCGCGGACTTGGCGGAAAGGTCCAGTGAGATTCTGAGGGCGGAGTTCCCCAACTGTCGATGATCCTGGTGGACACCGGCCCCCTGGTGGCGGCCAGCAGAGAAATGGGTCAGGACGGGCGGATGCGATGAACGTCGAGCCCGTCGACTCCCTCGTAGATTCTGTCACCGGCCACCAGCTCCAATCCCAGGACAAGGGCGGTCACGGCAACCCATCGGTCCGCCTCGTGAATTTTCTGCGCCAAGGCGTGTCCATCGCGGCTCGCTCGGCTGCGTAGCTCGGCACAACGGTTGATGAGCGGCCCATTGGTCTGGATGACCTCGAAGTCAGCAAGCGACCGTTCCAGGCGCCGAAGGCGAAGCTCACCCCATCCCGCTCGTAGCGCCCCGTAGCGCATCTCGGTCACGGTGACGAATGACAGGATGCGCAGCCGTTCACCGATGACTCGCCGAGCCTCCTGAGCGTACGGCAAGGGTCGGGGATCAAGCAGCCAACTCGTGACATCGGTATCAATTGCAACGTGAGATGCCCGCTGAGGCTCGGTCACTCCTCCGCGAGCGCGGCGTAGAAGGCGTCCCACTCTTCGTCGGTCACATCCTCAAGGGCGAGCTCCTCAAAGCTGAGCTGTGGCCGGACATCCCAAAGGTGCGGGTCATCCACAGTAAAGGACTGCAGCCTTGGTTCGTCAGGATGCTCGGCAACGGACACGACTTCACTATACCGCCTGCGTACCCGCGGCCCCCCGAAAATACGAACACACGTTCGATCGGTGTCGGAGGGGGGACTCCCACCGGCTTCATTGGGTTCGAGCCCTGCCCACTTGATCGTGTACAAGGTCGAACCTCTTATTCCTGCACTGCCACAGCGTAGACCGACGAGGATAGGTCCTCCTGGAACTGGTTCTTCGGCGTGAAGGCGTCAATACAGGGCGGGATCACCGTCACCCAGGAGCGGTCGAGACCGGGCCAGATGTATTGATGGCGCGAGAACACCTGGCCGTGAGTTGCTTCGACGAAAGGCCGGAGGAAGCTCCAGACCACCTCGGTGGCGTCGTTGACGACGTCAGATCCGACGTGGCAGTTCCAGATAACCCCCGCTCCCGCCGATCGCAGGTAGGGGGCCAGTCCCGCGGTTTGAGGGTCGTGGAGGATTACCACATCCCCGGGTCTCACCATGGCCGTGAACGCCTCGGCCTCGGATTCCAAAGCCGCGCCGTAGATGTCGTGCTCGGCTGGGCCTAGCGGAGCCGTGCCGGGGCCGGGGTCAGGGTCGTCGCCGTGGAGCAGATGGTGGATCCTTTTGGTCACGACGAAGAATTCCTCGTTGCCCTCTATGGCCCCCCAGCGGGTCTCGATGCCTGCACCGAGCAGGTAACCGAGGACCGCATGGAGCATCTCGGCGACGCCGCCTCCGGTGGACGTGGAGTTGACATGCCAGAGCGTTCGACCGGACAGAGCCTCCTGGGCGTCGTCCAAGGCTTGCGCAAATGACCTAGCCGAGTCGGGGTCCAGGACCTCTTCGAAGCGCGACGCATCAAGCGGCGAGATGGTGATCTCCTGCACGACATCCTCACAGACTTAAACCTCGGACCCGGGCCATCTAGCCGGCGGCCGGCCCTTCAATCGGACGTTCGGATGAACTTCGCTACGGCCAGGTTTCTCGGCCGCCACCGGGGTAACGTCCGGGGGGTGGGAGAGCGCCGGCTCGTCACCGTGGTCGTGCTGCTCCTGCTGACGGCCCTCGCTGGCTGCGGGGGCCATAAGAGCAGCGTGCCTTCGAGTCCAGCCGAGGCCGACGCCACATACTTCCTGTCCCACTACGAGAGCGCAGATGGGCGGGTCGTCCGCTGGGACCAGGGCGGCGACACTGTCAGCGAAGGACAGGCCTATGCCATGCTCACCGCGGTCGCCATCGGCGATCGGGCCCGCTTCGTGGCTGCGTGGGATTGGGGCCGGGCCAACCTGCTCCAGCCCGATGGTCTCATGGCCTGGCATTGGGACGACGGTCGGGTGCTCGACACTCAGTCGGCCTCTGACGCCGACGTCGACGCGGCCTCGGCCTTGGCTCTGGCCGGAAGCCGCTTCCAGGATCCCGCATACACCGCGGCGGCCAAAGCCATGGCCGCCGCGATCGCTGCCCACGAAGTAGCGGTCCTGGCCGGAGGCGACGTCCTGACCGCCGGTCCGTGGGCGGACACCTCGGATCCGGTTATCGATCCCAGCTATGACGCACCCCTCGACTTCGACGCTCTGGCCGGGCTCGCCGGCGCCAGCGCCGAGTGGCAGCTCGTCGAGGAGGGTACCCGAGCCGAAGTCGCGCAGGTCCTGCGTGCCGAACAGTTGCCTCCCGATTGGGCCGTCATCGACGGGCAAGGACAACCTGTGCCCACCTCTGGACCCGCCTCCTCTTCCGGACCGGGCCTGTACGGGATCGACGCGGTACGGGTGCCCATCCGCCTGGCCGCCTCCTGCAATGCCTCCGACCGCCAAATGGCTGCCGGCATGTGGCGCCTGCTGAGCGGCCCGGCCCAGGACGGCAAACCTCTGGTCGGCCTCGACCTAGACGGTGCACCTTCCCCCTCCGTCAGTAACAGCCCAATCGGGTTGGTTGGCGCGGCAGCGGCCGCCCGAGCTGGCGGCCAGACCGCCGCCGCCCTGACCCTGCTCGATCGGGCCGACTCGGCCAATCAGTCCAGCCCCACCTACTACACCTCGGCCTGGTTGGCCCTAGCCCGCATCCTCCTCCAGACCCATCTTTTGGGCGGGTGCGCAGCGAGCGCTTCAGCAGCTTGACGGCGCGGTCGGCAACTAGCGGCCTTTCCGCACATCGGGTGAGAGATATCGCGTAGCTCATGAACGTGGGGTGCCCACCTGGGTGTAGACAAGCCGGAGATATCCCGAGGAGTTCGAGCACCTGGAGTTGAAGGCGGTCGAGTGTGGGCTCAAAGACTTTGAGTACTTCTTCGTCGCCGTCGTGCAGCACGTGGCGGGACAGCCCGGCGAGAATCTCCAAGACGCGCTCCGCGCTCGGCGCGGGGCAGTCGCTCAGCTCGGGATAGAGCGAGATGGAGGCGGTACCCGCCCTCTTCATCGCATTGCGAATCTCGCGTTAAATGAGCGCCTGGACGAGTAGGGCGAAGAAGTGACAGCACAGCAGTCCCTCGATGCGGACGGGTCCTTGAGGTACACCGGGGCGACGAGCTGGTGACCCTTCAGTTGATGATTGCGTCGTTCGAGGTTTGGCTGGCACTCGTAGGCGAGGAGCACGGCGGCTGGCGTCATGGTGCGGTCGCTGGTGATGAGGGGGAACGTGCCGTCGTAGCGGTCCTATTGTGCGACCAGATCGGTGCGCACCGAGAAGATCAGCGTGAAACGGACCCGCTTTGACTTGGTGAAGCGGGTGCCCGGTCCTGGCCGACCGCGTTGCTCCTGGGTGTAGGTGTCGGTCGCAACTTCCTCCACGAGCACCTCGAAGTAACGTTCCGCACCCTCTTCGTTCAGCGCGTCGGCGACGCCAGCCTCGACGACGGCGAGCGTCTTCATGCGGCACCGCGGTCCGGCGAGTTTTGCCGAGAGTGCCTCGAGGGCGCCGTGGCCGGCTTCGAGGCGAGCTCGACGCGTGGCGGCGTCGCTCGACTGCTTCGAGCTCGAGTGCACCCAGATGACTCGGAAGCCCTCCGAAGAAGGAAGCGGTGACTCGAAAGTTCGCCAGACCTCGTCGGGGTCGCCCAGGCGCCGGCCGGGGTGTCGGAGTGCTTCTGCCCACACTGGTGCGTGATCTTGGATCCATCCCCTGAACCAGGTGACCTCCTTGCGTCCCTTGGGCAGGACGATCACGAAGCGCCCGTGGTGCGTGTCGATGTGGCGCATGGCCACGGCCGACGCCAACTTGGCGTCGGCGACATACAAGAAGTCGGTGTGCCCGACGAGCTGGCAGAACCCGTCCCAGGTGACGACATGAGTGGTCGAGTCCTCTGTATTGCCCGAATCGACCCGATAGGCAATGGGCACCGCCCCGTCAGCTGAGATCGTGAGCACCCAGACCAGCTGCAACAGGTCGGGGCGAAAGTCCTTATTGTGACCGAGCTCAAGGCGCTGTCACTGCAGGCGGCCCACCAGACTGAAGTCTGGGAACTACCGTATTGACGCGATATCCATCACCCGATGTGCGGAAAGGGAGATACAGACAGATGCTTTTCAGCTTCTTCATAGTGTGCGCGGTCGCCCTCGGACTTTCGACCGTCCTCCTCGCCGCCGTGGGACGCCACATTCAGCACGACTCACGGTTGTTGGGGGCGTTGCTCGCTGCTGTTGTCTATTTCATTGCCGGCTGGATCGCCGCCCAAGTGTGGTCGCTTCCCGCCGGTCCGGTCGAAGCCGCGGAGGTCTTCTGCTTTGCGGTGGGCTTGGTAGTCATCGCCTTGCGTCCAGTCTGGAACCCCGTTGGACAGCTCTTCATGGGGAACTTCGTTGCCGCCGCCCTGGCATATTTGATCTTTGCCGCCGCGATCACGGTGGGTGGCAACCTCTCGATCGTTGGCGCCATCGCCTCCGCGCTCCTTTTCGTCCTTGAGCTGGTCGCTTTGACTCTGGCAAGTTCGTTTGCCTTCGAAACCTGTGATGTTCTCTGTCGGACCAGGCACTCGCGCGAGTTTCCGAGTCCCAGTCCGACGTATCGGCCAAAGGTCTCGCTGCACATCGCTTCGTACAACGAGCCACCCGACATGCTCATCGCGACAATTCAACGTGCTGAAGCCCTGGACTATCCCGATTTTGAGATAGTTGTCATTGACAACAACACGAAAGATCCAGACGTGTGGCACCCGGTCGAGGACTATTGCGACAGTCGCCCAAATGTGACGTTCGTGCATGTCGACCCATGGCCCGGATTCAAGTCGGGGGCTCTCAATTTGGGCCTTCGTCAATTCACCCACCCAGACGCCGAGATAATTGGCGTGATCGATGCCGACTATCTCGTCGAGCCTCAGTGGCTCAATGAGACTATCGGCTACTTTGCCGATCCCAATCTCGCCTTTGTCCAAACGCCGCAGGACTACCGCGACTTCGAGGAAAGCACCTATCTCACCGCCTGTTACGACGCTTATCGGTACTTTTTCGCTACCGCGATGCCGTCGCGCAATGAGCGTAACTCCATCATCTTTGCCGGCACCATGGGTCTGTTACGGCGCACATTGCTTGGGTCCATCGATGGCTGGGACGAGTGGTGTATCACGGAAGATGCGGACACATCACTGCGGCTATTGCGCGCAGGGTACTCCGGGCTCTTCATCGGCAAGAGCTTCGGACGAGGTGTGATGCCATTGACCTTCTCATCGCTGAAGAGCCAGCGCTTTCGCTGGTGCTTCGGTGGCATGCAGATACTGCGACAGCACTGGAAGAGCTTGATGCCGTGGGATCGATCGCCGGACAATCACCTCTCTATTGTCCAGCGCCTCGACTATCTCATTGGCGGAGTCCAGTGGCTAAACGATTTCGTGTACCTGTGCTTCACTGTCGTTCTCTTGACCATCTCAGGTCTGCTCCTTTCGGGCCACAGTGTGGCCATCCGACCACTCATCGGACCGACGGTCCTCTTGCCGGGTGCACTTTTGGTTTCCGGACTACTCCGAGCCGTGTGGGCCCTTCGTCAGCGAACACACATCTCCTACCGGCGAGCCTTCCTTGCCTTTGTGAACTGGCTCTCCCTCTCGTGGACGGTCGCCATGGCCTGCATACAGGGTCTGCTACGACGCGAAGGTGTATTCCTGCGTACCCCAAAGACCGAGTCGCATGACAAGCTGTCTGCAGCACTTTTGGCCGCGCGGGCTGAGACCCTCATTTGTCTTTTGCTTTGGGGTTCCGCGGTTGCGCTCGGATTAGTGACTCATCCGACGGCACTTCTGCTGGGTCTCCTGGCGTGGCAGGGCAGCGTCTACGCAGCTGCTCCTCTCACCTCGTGGTTGGCCCAGCGAGCTCAGCTCTCCCCCGAACTCGAACGACGCCGAACCAGCGAAGAGAGTCGCGAGCGCATGGTCGCAGTACTGCGACCAGTGGCAATCGGATCGGCTCTGCTGAGTGGGGCGGCAGCTTGCGCGTTCGTCGTTCTCTTCAGCTTTGGCGCCACCAACCCCGGGCACCCTTCAAATCCATTTGCCGTTCCGCAACGCTCAGGCACGACCGGGCCTTGGGGAGTGGTGCCGGTCTCCAATCACTCGCCGACATCACCGACTTCCACGACGTCGACCACGTCAACCACGTCAACCACCACTGTTCCGACTTCGACGACTTCAACGACGTCGCCCACATCTTCGTCCTCGACGACGGCGTCGAGCACGTCTTCAACGACGACCACGACGTCGACTTCTTCAACGACGACCACGACGTCGACTTCTTCAACGACGACCACGACGTCGACTCCCGCAACAACCACCACTACCATCTCAGCCGGTGGCTGACCGTGATATCGGTTTGACGCTCTACCTATGGCCAACCATCGCCCACGAGAACCCAAGCGGCGCCCCCGATCAGGAGCCACATCTTGCGCTGTCGGCCCGGCGCTGTCGGCGGAATCGGCCCCAGACCGGGTGATTCGACGCCCGCAAGGGGAACCGGAACGGTCGCTTCTTCTCCCAGGCCGACGCGGCCATGGTCCCCGCGGTTTCCCGCCGGAGTGACGGCACTACCTCAGAAGTGGACAGGGGACGCGGAAGTGGCGAATATCAATGCACCAACTCCACAATGACGATCACCAGGATCACCAGCACGGCGAGGCCGATCAGGTTACGGGGCATTGAGCTAGAAGTGGACCGGCGAGGTTGTGGTGGCAAAGGTAAAGATGAACCCCACCGCCAGCAGAGCGAGTCCGAGAGCGACGATGCTCTTGGTTTGGACGAAGGCCACCACAAAGACGATGGCTGCGGCCAGGGCGAAGATGAAACCCCAAAGTGGCATTGGTTCTCCTATCAGTTGGTGAGGATGAATACGGGATGTTTCACCGCGGGGCTCCCGATTCGCGCCGCGCACTTCCCCCCATGGACAAACCGTTCAGCCGTCCGTCGAGGATTTCCTGCATGGCCCACGGCTCCCAACGAATTCCCATATAGACGGTTTTCGCGGGGAGGGTGACCGGGACAGCTTTGGCAATCCCATCGACCGACTTGGTCATCTGAGCCTCGACTGGGAAGGGCCAGGTGACAATTTTGGTCCACTTGCCTGCCGGGTGTGGGGAGTGCTGGAGGCAGGTGTCGCGGCTCCCACCGGAGCGAGGGTTGCTTGCGACACTGTTCCCGGAGATGCTGTCGGGACCACGGCGGCTCCACACGTACTGCAAAACGAGTCAAGCCCTTGGACCGGATGCCCGTTGGGGCATGACAGCGTCACCGGCTTCGCTGCCGCGGCAAGGCTCTTCGACCGGGTTTGTCCAAGGTCAGTCGAGTTACAGCGTTCGCTGGAGGTGGGGGGCAGTGGCCGGGGATCGAGCAACCAACTCGTGACGTCCGTGTCAACGCCGACGTGACTACCTCGTCGTGGTTCAATCACGCATCAGCGATAGCGGCGTGAAAGGCGTCCCAATCCTCGTCACTCACGTCCTCAAGGGTGAACTCTTCTGGACTCAGCCGCGGCCGAGTGTCCCACAGACGCGCATCGTCCACCGTGAAAAGCCGCAGACTTGGCTGGTCGGGGTGCTCGACAACGGACATGACCCTATCCTACGGCGTGACCCGGCCGAGGGCGAGCAGTATCAAGAATCTTCATCAAATGGAGAGCTTCTGACGGGGGCACCTTGCTCGTATGGCCCCGATGTCCTGGACAGCTCGCGAGAGTAAGCACTCTGATGTTCAGAGCGACAATTTCGCGCCTCTAGGCCGGCGTGCGGGGCGCCCCTGGGACGCCGTGGTTCAGGAACGTACGGGGCACCTGTGTTCATCGAAGCGGGCCAACTCCAGACTGATATGGGTCACCCCATTCAATCGATCGACCGATTGATGGGGGTTGGCAAATCCGCGTGCCGCTGCATTGAAAACCGATTGAAATGGCATGCCCGTAGCAGTACCGTGCAACCAAGGAGCCAGCCTCTGCTTTTGGGACGGCGCATCAGTACCCGTCATGCCCTCGCCAGAACTGGGGCGCTAGCACCTCAACCAAGAGCGACAATCACACAGGAGGTCAAGATGTCCGGACTGGTACGCAAGAGCCTTGACTCACCCGACGAGACCCGACCCTTCGAGGGCGGAACCGGTCAGCTCGAGTTGGTGAACGCGGATGAAGGTGCCGTTGGTCGGGCAACCTTCCTCCCGGGATGGAAGTGGTCAGAGCACGTGAAGCCGATAGCAAAAACCGACAGCTGCCAGGCTGCCCATACGGGTTACTTCGTCTCCGGCCGGATGAAGGTCGTCATGGACGACGGCGAAGAGATGGAGTACGGCCCGGGGGACTTCGCCATCATGGCACCAGGGCATGACGCGTGGATCCTTGGCGACGAGCCCTGCGTGGTGATCGATTGGCAGGGATACGCCGACTACGCCAAGCGATGACCTGAATCCGCCATTTTCCGGTCGAGTGCGCCATGTTCTGTTCTGGTGCACCCACGCCGACCGGTAATGGATACCGGACAGGGCGTCACCATGAAACCCCTACCCCCAGGGTGCGGGTCAACTCCACGCCCAGGGCGTACTGGGCGCCCCTGGGACGCCGGGTCGATGAACTTATGGGGCACGTGTGCCCATCGAAACGGGCCAACTCCACGGCGGACGGGAGCGGATTGCCTTACGGGGTCCGTCCAGTGATCGCCAAGATCCGGTCAACGAGTGAAGCGTCGAGTGCAATGTCCACCGGGAGGCCCCACAGTTCTGGGATCGGCGCATTTGGGACGAACTCGGCCACGTGGTCTAGGCAGGCTTGAAGCGTGCGCTCGGGCAGGTCGAAGGGCTGGTCCGTCGCCTTGGCGATGTCCCAGCCGTGCACGACCAGCTCGGTGAGCGTGATCTTGCCCCATGTCTCGTTGGAGAGGTCCGAGCCTGGCACGTTGTCGCGGTCCTGCCAGGCCGCCGGATCGTCCCACGCCTTGCCGAGCGCTCGCACGTGCTCGGTGACCCTTTCCCGCCAGTCGGAGGCAAGGTGTGCGGCGTCCTGGCCGGTGTCGATGCTCGGAAGCTGGCGGTCACGGCGCGCTAGCGCGGTAGCCCCCCTAGACACCTGGTCAATGTGGTCGATGACGTCGCCGACCGTGAACTCGGTGCAGGGGCTGGGACTTCCCAGATGGTCATCACTGACGCCTGCGAGTACCTCGATCATCCCCTGGCAGGCTGGTTTCAGGTCGATCACAGGTCACCTCCGCTGGATTATTGATTCGGTCTTCACCGTACAGACGGTTGGCAGGGCTGCACCTCATCGGTCGGGGGCAAGAAGTTGATTGCGTGAATCACCCGGACCCCAACTCCCTCGGGTTGCCGTTTCCCCCAGCCAATATGTGACCTATGAGTCGCACCCGGTCCCGGTGTCCGTGGCCACGAGAAAGT
>PNAT01000090.1 GCA_003169675.1 Acidimicrobiaceae bacterium | reverse complement strand
GCCGAAATGCTTGTCACATTGTTCACGTGGATGCCGGCACCCGGGACCGAACCCTCAAACGGCGCGTCGCCGAAGGCATACACACCACCGTCGGTGCCAGCTACCCAGTAGCCACCTCCGAACGGCGTAGCCGAAATGCTTGTCACATTGTTCACGTGGATGCCGGCACCCGGGACCGAACCCTCAAACGGCGCGTCGCCGAAGGCATACACACCACCGTCGGCTCCGATCAACCAATAGCCAAAGCCATCCGGCGTCGGCGCGATGCCGATGATGTTGTTCACCCGGACGCCCACGCCCGGCACCGAACCGAAGAATGGAGCATCGCCGAAGGCATAAAGCCCGCCATCCGCCCCGACCAACCAATAGCCGCCACCGTCGGGGGTCGGCGCCATGGCGACGACGTTGTTGACGTGCACTCCGACTCCCGGCACCGAGCCCTTGAACGGGGCATCGCCGAAGGCATAGAGGCCGCCGTCGGACCCGACCAGCCAGTAGCCGTTGCCGTCAACGGTTCCGGCCATGGCGACGACGTTGTTGACGTGCACTCCGACTCCCGGTACCGAGCCCTTGAACGGGGCATCGCCGAAGGCATAGAGGCCGCCGTCGGACCCGACCAGCCAGTAGCCCCCCGGCCGCAAGTTCTCGACAATGTCATTGGGCCCGTTCGCGTTCACACCGACCGCCAGGCACTGAGACGTACAGGTCACACCGAACAACAGCGCACCCGGAAAGAAGGACCCCTGTCCCTGGCTCGGGGGAACCTGCATGGGTTTCCACGAGCCACCGCGGTCGATCCACACGGCTCCTGCCTGGATACCTCCCACGGGACCGTCCCCTTCTGTGGCCATCTGTCGATGGTCAATGTAGGTCACGACGGCAACGCAGGACTGGGCCGACGAGCAGCTGACTCCGGACGGATCGATATAGGGATTGGCCGGAGCCCCAACGGTATTCAGAGGATGGGGAAGCTCGCTCACCTGCCAAGACTGGCCTGAACCGGTGGCGACGAACCCCTCCTCTTGACCGATCTGACCGACGAAATTGATGCCGACGACAACACACATCGCCGGACTCGGGCAAGAAATTCCGTTGACGATGGCGGGAGCCGGCCCTGGCGGTATCGAGAGCACCGTCGCGAGCCAGGAAGCGCCGGACTGGGTAAAGACCGCCGATCCGGACGCCGACGATCCCGCCGCGACGCAGCCGCCACCAGCTGGACAGGAGATTCCGTTCAGAGCCGTAGCGCCGGGAAGGGTCGTGGTGCTCCATCTTCCTCCTGAAAGGTTGGCCACCACCCCCTCGGTCGTAATGGACGTGTTCGTTTGGTTGTAGGAGAACGTTCCCACCGCGATGCAGCTACCTGGGCTTGGACAGAAGATCGAATTCAGCGACAACGAGTTGAAGGAGAATCCCGACGGCCCAATGAACGCGACCGCACTCGAGCTCCAAACCCCATTCACCTCCATTTCCGCCAAACCGTTTGCATCGACCGCGTTCGGAGTACCGGTCTCATAGGTGCCGACGGCCACACAATTCCCAGCCTGAGGGCAGGACACCGATGACAGGCCGGCGTCTATGGGATTGGATGCGTCGGATGGCAGCGGAAGGTCGGTGCTGTTCCACCGGCCACTGGCATCGGTGGTAGCGAAGGAAACGCCATGACCCGAAATGGACTGACGTACCGGTCCGACGGCCACACACGGACCCGACGGCGGGCAGTCGATAGCCCCGTGGCCTCCCGGCGCCAAGGGTGGCGACGCGATGAAGGTCGAACTGGCCGTCGCCTGAGCCGAGCCGAGCGGAACGACGCCCAGCAGGGCGATGGCCAAGAGCACCGCGGCGGGGGCGGCGAATCGGAAGCCTTTGGTCATCCAACCGGCATAGCCCATATCTGGCTTCCGCGCCCCCGATGACCGACCCCATGAAACTGGCGTTGCCGTCCCGAGATCCTGCCGGTCAGCGAGGCTCAGGCAGCCAGCCTGGAGCCGGCCGCGCCCATCAGGAACAGGAAATTGTCGACGTAAAACTGCTGGCGTACATCCTCACCGGCACCTCCTAGGGAAGCCTCGAATCGCTCGACCGGCTTTCTCCCCCCCTCGACGTGGGGGTAGTCGGAGGAGAACATCACCAGGTCGGGACCGGCCTGTTCGACGATCCAGCCAACGTCCTCGGTGGGATACGGGGTGAAACGAACCTGACGGTGCACGTAGTCGGTTGGCCGAAGGGAGAGGGCTTGGAGACGATCCTCATGCCGATGGAAGGCCTCGAAGGCCGACTCCATCTGCCGTAGCCACGATGGCACCCAGATGGCGCCTTGTTCGATGACCCCGATGCGCAGGTCGGGGAAGCGCTCGAGCACGCCGTGCAGGATCAGGTTGGCCAGAGCGACGGCCGGGGCTAACCACAAGAAGATGGAATCGAACAGCTGCTCTCCCTGCTCGTCCTCGCCCTCACGCCAGGCCGGATGGATCGGGCTCTCGAATCCCGACACATGGAAGACCGGCGCCACACCGTGCGTGCTGAAGGCGGCCCAGACCGGATCGAAGTCAGGATGCGAGAGCGGCTTCCCGTCGACGGGGGCCGGAGCGATCATGGCCAGCCGCACCCCCTCCGCCCGTATCCGGGCGATCTCTTCGGTGGCCCACTCGGGATCGTGCAGGAGGAGATGGGCCACGCCGAACAGCCGGCCCTCCCCTTCCCCACATGTTTCCGCCATGAACCGGTTGTAGGCCCTGGCGTTGGCTCGCTGGGCCGGGCGATCCGAGGCCAGCATCTGCTCCCACAGCAGTCCGTAGTTGGGAAAGAGCACCGCGGCATCGATCCCGAATTCGTCCAGTGACGCCAAACGGGGGGCGACCGTGCCGTAGGAGGGTGGCACGAGATCTTCGAAGCTGGCCGCCGCCCGCTCCCCCCGGAGTCGGCGGAGGCGGTCATCACCGATCAGCGACGACCGCTCCGGTATCGGGACCTCTATCGGCGTGAGCTGGCGGTCCCGCCACATGAGCCAGGGCCACCCGGCTTCGTCGTCCTCAATACGCAGGGCGTCGTCGCGCCAAGCCGGCTCAATATGCTCGGTCCAGGTGCCCCGACTCTCGAAGAGGTGCTGGTCGACGTCGATGATCTGCGGTCCCATGGGCCCTCCCCACGCAGAGTACCAGCGGCGCCTCTTAGTCTCCTGGGCGTGGACCGAGACCTACGGGAGGGGGACGGGCTGTGGGCCCCTGAGCGGCGTGCCCTCACGGTTGGCCTGGTCCTGACCGTCACCTTCATCGCCTCCGAGGCGCTGGCCGTCGTCACCGTGATGCCCCTGGTATCCCACGACCTCAGGGGACTGTCCCTCTACGGCTGGGTCTTCAGCATCTTCATGCTGGCCAGCCTCATCGGCATCGTGGTGGCCGGACGTGACGCCGACCGCCACGGTCCGGCACGCCCCTACGTGGCCGGTCTCGTGCTCTTCGGAACCGGGCTGGTGGTGGCCGGACTGGCTCCCTCCATGTCCATCCTGGTGCTGGGCCGGGCCCTGCAGGGCCTGGGCGCCGGCGCCGTCCCGGCGGTGGCCTATGTCGTGATCGGCCGCAGCCTGCCCGAGTTCCTGCGCGCCCGCATGATGGCCGTCCTCTCGACGGCCTGGGTGGTGCCGGGGATCGTGGGGCCCGGATTGGCGGCCGAAGTGGCCCACCTCGTCGGGTGGCGCTGGGTCTTCCTGGGCCTGGTGCCGCTGGTCGGCATCGCCGGCTCGCTTGCTCTCCCTGCCCTGGTCCGCCTGGGGCGGCCCGACACCGAGCCTGCCGATGAGCACACACTGGCCGACGCCATGCGCACCGCCGTGGGCGCCACCCTGCTTCTCGCCGCGTTCAATGCGCGGCTGGTGGCGGTGGGTGTCGCTCTGGGCGTCGCCGGCGTGCTGATCGGCGCCACCGCGCTCCGCCGCCTCCTCCCCGCCGGGACGTTGCGGGCCTCCCATGGCCTCCCGGCCACCATCTTGAGCCGCGGTTTGCTGACGTTTGCCTTCTTCGGGGCTGACGCCTACGTGACGCTGACCGTCACCACCATTCGTCATCACAGCACGGTCACCTCGGGTGCCGTGGTGACCGCGTCGACTCTGGCCTGGACCGCCGGATCCTGGGTGCAGGCCCGGTTGAACGATCAGTGGGAGGGCAGACGCCTCGTACGGCTCGGATTGACCTTGATCCTGATCGGGACGATCGGTATGGCCTGGCAGCTGCGCTCCGGAGTCCCGGTCGGCGAGGGCTTCGCCGCCTGGGCCCTGGCCGGGTTCGGCATGGGTCTGGCCTACGCGCCCACGTCACTCATGATGCTGCGCGCCGCGCCGTCGGGTCGCGAAGGGTGGGCGTCGGCTTCGTTGAACCTGGCCGATGTGCTGGGCATCGCGTTCGGCGTCGGCCTGGGTGGTGCGGCCGTGGCGGCGGTGTCCCACAGCGCGCGCCCCGTGTCCACCGGGGTCGTCATCGCTTTCGGTGCCGCCTCTTTCGCGGCGGTGGTGGCCATGGTCTTCTCCCGCCGATTGCCGGGCACGGTCAACCGATAGACGAGCGCAGCCGCCCCAGCCAGTCGTCGGCCGCCTGCCAGGCTGCATCTGCTTGCTCGCGCACGGCCGCACTGTGCTCGCCGGCGGCTGGATACGAGCCCAGGAACTTCACCCCGGCCAGGCTGGCGTGCAGATCACGTAGGCAGTCGGCGATCACCTCGTCGGCCAGGTGCCCGCTGAGATCGATGACGAAGCAGTAGTCACCCAGTCCCTGCTTGGTCGGGCGTGACTCCAGCTTGGTCAGGTTGATATTGCGGGCGGCGAACTGCCCCAGGATCCCGTGCAGGCTTCCCGGATGGTCGGCCCGCTGGAAGCACACGATGCTCGTCTTGTCGTGTCCCGATGGAGTGGGCACGCGGGCGCGGGCCACCAGGACGAAGCGGGTCTGATTCTCCGGGTGGTCCTCGACGTCCTCGGAGAGGATGGTCAGGCCGTAGCGCTCGGCGGCCAGCCGGGGAGCGATGGCGGCGCCATCTTTGGATGCGGACTCCCCCAGGGCCCGGGCGGCATCGGCCGTGGAATTGGCAGCCTGCTGCTCGGCTCCCGGCAGGGTCTGGGCCAGGAACTTCTGGCACTGGGCCAGGGCGTGAGGATACGAGGACACCTGACGGATGTCAGTCATCTCGGTGCCCGGGCGGGCCATCAGGTGCAGGTGGATGTCCATGACGACTTCGCGCTGGATGTGGAGGTCGACGTCGAAGATCAGCCCGTCAATGGTGGCGTTGACGGTGCCCTCTATGGCGTTCTCAATCGGGACAAAACCCAGGTCGACGTCCCCATTGGCCACCGCCTCGAGCACGGCGGTGATGGTCCCGAGAGCCCGCAGGTCGGCTGCGGCCAGGTCGGGCTGGGTGAGCAACGCCTCCTGGGTGAAGGTGGCGGCGGGACCGAAGTAGGCCAGCGAGGTCGCAGGAGGGCTCACACCCGGGCAGGATAGAGCAGGTCATGGATCCCTCCTCACTCCGCACGCTGATCGAACAGGTGGCCGCCGGCGAATGCAGCCCCGACGACGCCGTCCGTCTGCTGCGCCGCCTGCCCTTCTCCGACCTCGGCTTCGCCCGGGTCGACCACCACCGCGACTTGCGCCAGGGCATGCCCGAAGCGGTCTACGGACCCGGCAAGACCCCCGAGCAATGCGCCGCCATCACTGACGAGCTCCTACGCGGGGGCCTCGGACCGGTGCTGTTGACCAGAGCAAGTGACCCCCAGGTCAAGGCCGTGGCCGCCGCCGCCGTTGCCTCCGGCTTCGGCCCGGGCACGGTGACGGAGGCGGGGACGCTGTCCACCATCGTCTTCCGCCCGGCGGAGGCCCGGATGGGCCGGGTGGTCGTGGTCACAGCCGGCACGTCGGACCTCCCGGTGGCCACCGAGTGCCGAGTCGTCCTGAGCGCACTGGGCTTCACGCAGACATTGCTGGCCGACTGTGGGGTAGCTGGTCTGCACCGGTTGCTGGCCGAGGTGGACACCCTGGCCATGGCCGATGCGGTCGTGGTCATCGCCGGTATGGAGGGAGCTTTGGCCAGCGTGGTGGGAGGCCTCACCCCGGCGCCGGTGGTGGCCGTGCCGACCAGCACGGGCTACGGGGCTGCCTTCGAAGGAATCACTGCGCTCCTGGCCATGCTGACCTCGTGCGCGTCGGGTGTCACCGTGGTCGGTATCGACAATGGTTTCGGCGCCGCGTGCGCCGTGGCACGGCTGTTGTCGTGATGGCACCGGCCGAATCCCAGACAGTGGCCTGGTTCCACTGTTTCGCCGGCATCGCCGGCGACATGGCCCTGGGCGCGCTCACTGATGCCGGCGCCGACATCAGTGAGATACGGCTCCTCCTCGACCGACTCGACCTGCCGGGATGGGACCTGCAGATTGAAGAGTCATTGCGCGGCGGCGTGGCCTGCACCCGGGCCATCGTGAAGGGCCGTGACGACGTCGTGGTCCGCACCCACGCGCATATTGCCGCGCTGATCAACGACGCCGCGCTGCCATCAAGGGTGATCGACCGCTCGCTGGCCGTCTTCCGCGCGCTGGCCGAAGTGGAGTCCGCCCTGCACCGTCGCCCCGTCGACCAGGTGCACTTCCATGAAGTGGGCGGGCACGATGCCATTATCGACATCGTCGGTACGGTGTCGGCCCTCGAGGTCCTGGACGTCGATGTGGTGAGCGCATCCTCGGTGGCCACCGGCACCGGCACCGTGCGCAGCGCCCATGGCCGGTTGCCCAATCCGTCGCCGGCCGTCGTCCGCCTGCTTGAAGGCGTGCCGACCTACGGCCGCGACGTGCGGATCGAACTGACCACTCCCACCGGGGCGGCGATTCTGGCCGCCCTGTGTACGTCCTTCGGCCCCCTGCCACCCATGGTGGTCACCGGGTCGGGCTTCGGCGGCGGTGCGGGCGAGATCGACGAGCTCCCCAACTGCACCCAGGTCATCATCGGCCGCCGCCAGGTGTCGGACAGCGTCGGGCCCGGGCAACCGGCGCTCATCCTGGAGACCAACCTGGACGACGTGACCGGTGAACAACTCGGTTTCGCCGTGTCGGCGGCACTGGACGGTGGGGCGTTCGACGCCTGGGTCAGCTCGGTCATCATGAAGAAGGGACGGCCAGGACATGTTCTCCATGTGCTGACCGACGTGGCGCATATCGACGCCCTGCGCCAAGTGATCCACGACGCCACCGGGACCTTCGGCGTCCGGGCCACCCCGGTTGAGCGCTGGCCGGCGGCCCGCACGCTCGAACAGGTCACCGTGGACGGCATGGCCATCCGCATGAAAGTCGGCTACGGGCGGGCCAAGCCGGAGTTTGATGACGTCGCCCTGGTGGCTGCCAAGACCGGCGCCGCGCTGGCTGACGTAGCCTCCCGCGCCGAAGAGGCATGGCGCCTGGCTCAGCGGTCCTCGCCGACGGTGGCGGAGCCGGTCCTCGGGGACGACCGGTCTCCTGCCTGATGCCGGGAGGGATGTTCAGTTACGACGAAGGCATGACCGATCTGATCGTGGCCGCGTGTCGGGAGCGGTTGGCCCTCAATCCGGTGCCGCTCGACTTCGGGGGCCTGAAAGAGGCGTTGGACGCCGAGCTCTCTGGCCTGATGTGCCCCGAAGGGAACGAGGCCGCCGACGTCCTCCGGCTCTTCGGCGACAAGCTGGCCACCGCCGTGGTGTCCTGCGACAGCCCGCGCTTCTTGTCCTTCATCCCAGCTGCGCCCACCAAGGCGGCACTCCTCTTCGACATGTTCGTCTCGTGTTCGTCGTTGCACGGCACGTCCTGGCTGGAAGCCGCCGGCGTGGTGGTGGCGGAGAACCAGGCGCTGCGGGTCCTCTCCCAATATGCCGGCTTTCCCGAGGGAGCCGGAGGGTGCTTCGTGGCGGGCGGTTCGGCTGGCAATCTCTCGGCCCTCCTGGTGGCCCGGGACACGGCGGCGCATCGCCGTCGGGACGGCACCGCGCCCACCCGTCCACTGATCGCCATCAGCGATGACGCTCATTCCTCGGTGGGCAAGGCGCTCCACGTGATCGGGGTCGAGCCACTGGTGGTGAGCACCGTTGACCACCGGCTTACCGGGTCCGCCCTCCGGACCTCCCTGGACGCCCACCCCAGATCAAACGATGTCATCGGCGTGGTGGCCACCGCTGGGACCACGAACGCGGGCATCATCGACGACCTGTCGGGCGTGGCCGACGTGGCCGACGAGCGTTCGTTGTGGTTCCACATCGATGGGGCCTATGGCGGCGCCGCTCTCTTCGCGCCCTCGGTCCGTGACAAGTTCGCCGGCTTCGAGCGGGCCGATTCCTTCATCGTCGATCCCCACAAATGGCTCTTCGCGCCCTTCGACTGCGCCGCGCTCCTCTACCGCCGCCCCAATCTGGCCAAGGCCGTACACACTCAGGACGCGTCGTATCTCGAAGTGCTGCACAGTGAGAACCCCGAGGAGTGGAACCCGAGTGATTACGCCTACCACCTGACGCGGCGGGCCCGAGGACTCCCGCTCTGGTTCTCCATGGCCGTCAACGGACTGGACGCCTACCGCGATGCCGTCGAGGCCGGTCTGGCCATGGCGGCGCGTGCGGCCGGCCTCATTTCCGAGACACCCCATACCGAATTGGTACGTGACCCCGAGCTCTCAATTGTCCTCTTCCGGCGGCCGGGCTGGCGCAAGACTGACTATGAGTCCTGGTCGGCTCGGCTGCTCAGCGACCAGACCGGATTTGTCACGCCGACGACCTGGGAGGGCGAGACGGTCGCCCGCTTTGCCTTCCTCCACCCGAACACCACCGACGCCATGGTGCGGGAGATCCTGGCCACCATGGGCTAGGGCATGCGGCTTGTCAGTGTGGCCTGGCCCGGTCCGCTCAGGTCACTCAACCCCGCCCTGCGCCCGGTCATGGCCAGGATGAGCGAGATGGCCGGTCCGGTCACTTCGGTTCCGTCGCCGTGTGACCAATCGAGGTCGGATGCGTCCAGCCGCAAGCCGGCAATGCGCATCTTGCCACCCACGGGAAATGTCGATTTCACGTACATGTCGAGGCAGGCCCGGAGGGCCTCGGGGTCGGTCTGGCCCGTCAGTCCCAACGGGCGTCGGATGTCCTCGCTGTGCACCACGACCTCGCCCAATCGCCCACGGCCGGTGCCCGGGGGCGATTGGTCGTCGTCGTTCGCGCCTGCAGCCGTTCGATGATCTCAGCAGTCGGGAGGGCACCGAGCCGGCGGGAGGTGCGGTCCATCATGGTGTTGAACCGGAAGCCGTGCGACACCATCCCCTTCATGAACGTGGCCGGCGGTGACCTGGACGGACCACCCGCCGCACAGGGATGGGGCCTTCCATTGGTCAGGGGCCAGCGAGGTCAGCATGGCGGCGGTGGACGCCCGCTCGCCGTGAATCAGCTTTCAGGTCTGGCTGTCATCCATGCTCGGCTCCTTCGGTTGGTTCCCCGGCACTCTCTCATGTCGACGAACGGATCTCTTAAGATCGCCACGTTCGACTCAAAGTGAGCGACTCATCCTTTGCGCAAACGGTCAGAGCGAGGCGATGGCTGACTCCAACCAGGAGCCGGCGGCCAGGAGTTTTTCCTCGCCCTGAGGTGGTCCGATCAGTTGGATACTGGCCGGTAGAGACCCGCTGGTAGGGATCGGGAGGGCGAGTGCCGGGACGCCGGCGAGGTTCACCGGGATGGTGCAGCGTCCGATGAGCAGCTCTCTACCTTCTTCGACTCCGGGCGGGAAGATGGTGAGGGTGGGGGTGACGAGAACGTCGACCCGAGTGAACAGGTCGGCCAGTGTCGCCTTCCACGCCAGTTGACCGTTCCAGGCCGCGTCTCTGGAGGCATCGTCGAAGCTCGATCCGATCATCAGGCGCTCCCGCACGTCGGTACCGATGCCTTGGGGGTCCTGGGCCACCAACGACTTGTTGGATTGCCACGCTTCGGCCACCAGGAGCAACCCGGCATCCATGGTGGCCCGGTCCCATTCGGGTACTTGGAGATCGACGCTTTTCCATTCCGACGCCAGGAGGGCCCTCTCGATGGCGGCGTCAATGAGCGGATCGGCCTCCACCGAGAGGCGGCCCACCACGAGGCCACCCAGGTCGGCGCCGGCGACCGTGAACCCGGGGTCGAGCAACTCCATCCCGAGGACCAATCCGGCCACGTCCCGCGCCATGGGGCCGATGGTGTCGAAGCTGGGTGACAGCGGCCACACGCCGTCCAATGGGATGCGCCCCCACGTGGTCTTGAGTCCAGCCGTGCCGCAGCAGGCGGAGGGAATGCGCACCGATCCGCCCGTGTCACTGCCGTAGGCCACGTCGGCCTCCCCCGTGGCCACCGCCACCGCCGAGCCGCTCGACGAACCACCAGGGACGAGCGCGGGGTCGAGCGGGTTCACCGGGGTGCCGTACCAGGGATTGATGCCGGTCACACCGAGAGCCAGCTCGTGCAGGTTGGTGCGCCCCACAATGCGGGCGCCGGCCGCCCGGGCACCGGCCAGGCAGGCGGCATCCCGTGCCGCGGGCACCGCGTGCTCGGCCACGGCGCGGCAGCCGGCCGTGGTCGGCTCCCCGACCATGTCAATGAGGTCCTTGACGGCCAGGCGGACACCGGAGCCCGACGTGGTGTAGCGAGAGATGAAGGTCGTCACGGGCGGACCCAAGCCGCGTCCGAATTCCAGGCTGCGGCCCCGACGGCGGCCACCGCCGCCAGCACCACCAGACCGGCGACGAGGGGGAGGACGATGCTGAGCTGCACCACCATGAGGGCTCCCGCCAGGGCGCCGGTGAACATGGCCGCCACGGAGATCACACGCCGGACGGCGGTGGAGCCCCTGCCCCCGATCAGGGCGCTGTCGGCGGCCGTGCCCGTGATGGTCAGAGTGAGGACGGTCGTCGTCAGGTCGGGCACGGCCAGCCGACGGGCCGTGGCGTTCTGCAGGCCCATGGCCAGGGACAGGAGCACAATGAGCGGAAAGCGGAAGCCCGCCGTGAATGGCCGGTCGCCCAGCGCGGTGAGGACCGCCGACGACGCGAAGACAGCCGCTTGAAGTCCCGTCGTCGTGGCCAGCAACCGGCCGCGGTGCTCCCCCAGACGTGCTCCGACCGCCCCGCCCGCCAGGGCACCGAGCCAGAATGACGCCAGCGCGCTGATTGAGGCTGTGATGGAGAATCCTGGGGCGCCGGCCAGCGCGAAGCCCAGGAACACGACGTTGCCAGTCATGTTGGCCACGAAGACATGCCCCAGGACCAGGTAGCTGAAGGCATCCACCAGGCCGGTGACCACGGTGAGCCCCACGAGCAGCGGAGGCAGCGGACAGTGCCGGGCATCAGCCCCGGGGACGAGGGTTTGCCGGAGCTGGGTAATGAACTCAGTCACGCCACCTGAGCGGGGTCCGCCCGTTGCCGCCGCCGCTCCAGCCCGAACATCGGCCCACCCTAACGGGCCACCTGACGATCCTTCGTGGCCTCCGCCGAGCGGATGGGCAGCACGTCGCCGGTCTCGACAAACGTCTTGAGGCTCGAGAGGACCTGGGGCCATCCCCCGCTCACGCTCTGGAGCACGGTGCTCCCCGTTTCGAAGCCGTCATGGACCACGGTGAGCTTGACCATCTCGCCCAGTGGTTCGATCTCGAAAGCCACCTTTGACCTTGGCTCGGCGGCCACGGCAGCCAGGAACTCGTCACTGAACCCGAGGAGATCAGCCAGCTCGCGGGTGAACGTGTGCCAGGTGTAGGCCAGGCGGCGGAAGGGCTCGAACGCCAGGACCACTTGGGCCGGGTCGGTAGTGGTGACACCGTCCTGCAGCCACGTCATGGTTGATCCCACCGTCCACGCCGATTCGAAGGACAGCCCCCAGTAGCGCCGGGTGAAGGCGGGTTCAATCAGCGCCTGCCAGAGCCGCTCAGGTGTGGTGTTGATGTAGGTCGTGTACACGAATGCGTGATTGTCCATTTTGGTCGTCTCCAGTGCTCGTTTGAGGTCGGACAGGGCATCCACCCGTTGCTGGTCGTAGCGGTTGATCCAACGTTCGGCGATGTCGTTGATGGGAGCGGCGTTGAGGTAGTGCAGCTTCTCCCGGCCGTGCCGCACCGTGGCCACCAGGTTGGCCGCCTCCAGCAGGGCCAGATGCTTGCTCACCGATTGCCGGGTCATGTCGAGCCCGGCACAGAGCTCACGCAGGGTCTGGCCGTTGCGGGCGTTCAGGCTGTCCAGGAGCTGGCGACGGCTGGGGTCGGCCAGCGCCTTGAACACCTCCGCCATCCGCTCCTGGCTCATCGGTCAGGGACGGGTCATGAAACGAGGGGCGAACCGGTCTCGAGCATTGTCTTGAGGCTGGAGAGCAAGCGCGGCCACCCTTGGCTGACCATCCCGCTCACGGTGCCTCCCGGAGCGAAACCGTCGTGGACCACCGTCAACTTGACCATGTCGCCGTCTCGTTCCAGGTCGAACGAGACTTTCGACCGTGGCTCCTTCGAGAGCCCGGACCAGATCTCGTCGCTGAACCTGCTCGACTTCGCCAACTCCTCAGTGAAGGTGTGCCAGGTGTAGGCCAACCGCCGGAAGGGGTCGGCTTCGAGGACGACCTGATCCGGATGGGCGATGACCACCCCGTGGTTGTCCCAGGTGACCATCGAGCCGACCGACCACTCCGATGTCAAGGTCGTCTTCCACCACCGCATGGTGAACTCGGGAACGGTCAAGGCTTGCCAGAGCTGCTCCGGTGTTGTCCTGATGTAGGTGATGTAGACGAACTCCGGTCGCATCGCGGTTAACCCCAGCTGCTGATCGGCGCGTCGTCGGGGAAGGCCACCGACGGTCCACCTTCCAAGAGGATCTTTAACCCGAGGAGGAAATACGCCCACTTGGTACTGCAATGCCGCATGAAGTCAGTCAGCTCGTCCCAGTTCCCGTGAGTGAACCGCACGAAGGTCTCGCCGTCGCCGTCGCCAGAGTTCAGCTCGAAGGTGAGGGTGGTGCCGACCCACTCATCCGGCCCCTGGGCACAGCGCCACTCGACCCGGCGCTCAGGATCGAGCGCCACGACCTCCATCACCGCACTCGGCTCGGGGNNAACTTCAGGGAACCCCCGACGGTGGACTCCCCCTCCACGGTGCGGGTCCACCACTTGCGGAGGCCATCGGTGCTGGCCAGGGCCTCGTACACCCGGGCCGGCGGTGCATCGATCCCTATGTGGTGCCCGATATCTGGCATGAGACGCTCCTTCTGGTCGGGCGGGGCGGTATCCGCTTCGGTGGATATGCAACCCTTCGGTTGCCTACACTATACGCAGCCAGTGGGTTGCCTGTCAAGAGGGTGGCCGCCGGTGGAGTACCTTCGATCGGGAGGGAAGGGAGAACGTGGGACGGAAGAGGGCATCGTCGATCGCGTGCATGGCCGGGGTGCTGTGTATAGGCCTCACCTTGGGGGCGTCGCCAGAGGTGGCCTCGGCCGGCTCGCCCGTGCCCGGAGCGCCCAACTGCTCCATGTTCCCGGCCGACAACGTCTGGAACACCGACATCGCGGGATTGCCGGTCGACCCCCACAGCGCGGCATGGATGGCCAACATGGACAGCGCCGCTACCAACCTCCATCCCGACTTCGGTCCATCGGGCGACCCTTCCAACCCCTACGGCATGCCCTACACCGTGGTGTCCCCGTCGCATCCTCTGACGAGCGTGTCGTTCCAGTACGCGTCCGAGAGCGATACCGGTCCCTATCCCTTCGGCGCCGACACGCCGATTGAAGGTGGTCAAGGGGCCAGCGGCGACCGCCACGCCATCATGGTCAACCCGGCCACCTGCACCCTCTACGAGCTCTACGACGCGCGGTACAGCTCCTCGGGCTCGACGGCGGGTTCGGGGGCGATCTGGAATCTCAACTCCGACGCCCTGCGCCCGTCCGGATGGACGTCGGCCGATGCAGCGGGGCTCCCGATCCTGCCGGGGCTGCTGCGCTACGACGAAGTGCAGGCGGGCGCCGTCACCCATGCCATCCGGATGACGGCCGTCTCAACGGACACGTCGTTCGTGTGGCCGGCCCGTCACCAGGCCGGTTCGTCGTCCGACCCGAACCTCCCGCCGATGGGGGCCCGGTTCCGCCTCAAGGCGGGCTACGACATCTCGGGCTACTCGGCGCCGGCCCAGGTAGTGCTGCGGGCCATGCAGCACTACGGGTTGATCCTGGCCGACAACGGCTCCAATTGGTACTTCGGGGGGACGGCCGACCCGAACTGGCCCATCGCCCTGGTCGATGAGCTCAAGCAGGTGCCAGCCAGCGCGTTCGAGGCGGTGGACGAATCGTCGTTGATGGTCGATCCCAACTCGGGGCAGGTCGGGAACACGGGCGGGCTGGGCGTCGGGGTGAACTGCGCGTCTGACCCGGGGTACCGCATGGCGGCCGCCGACGGCGGCGTCTTCTCGTTCTGCGCGCCCTTCTTCGGCTCCATGGGTGGCAGGTCGCTGGTCGCACCGATCGTCGGCATGGCCACCACACCGGACGGCGGCGGCTACTGGATGGTGGCCGCCGANNCTCAACCGGCCGATCGTCGGCATGGCTGCGACCCCCGACGGAGGGGGCTACTGGCTGGTGGCCTCCGACGGCGGGATCTTCGCCTTCGGGACGGCGCGGTTCGAAGGCTCCACGGGGAACCTCACCCTCGACAAGCCGATTGTCGCCATGGCGGCATCCCCCGACGGCCGGGGCTACTGGCTGGTCGCCTCCGACGGGGGGGTGTTCACGTTCGGGAAGCTCAGCTTCTTCGGATCGATGGGGGGGCACCCCCTCAACCAGCCGGTGGTCAGTGCGGCGTCGACTCCGGACGGTGCGGGCTACTGGGAGGTCGCCTCGGACGGCGGAGTGTTCACCTTCGGCAACGCGCGCTTCGCCGGCTCAATGGGCGGCCATCCTCTCAACCGGCCGATCGTCGGCATGGCGGCGGCTCCCGATGGCAGCGGCTACCAGATGGTGGCCTCCGATGGCGGCATCTTCACCTTCGGGACCGCGGCCTTCCACGGTTCGACCGGTTCCCTCAGGCTGGTTGCTCCGATCGTGGCGACGTCAGGATGAACCGGTAGACGTTGGTCTGGCGCTGCTCGAAGCCCAGCCGGACATAGAGCCGGTTGGCCGCCGCCCGATCGGGCCGGGATGTCAGGTCGACCGTCCGGGCGCCCAGCTCCCCGGCCTGTGACAGCGCGGCCTGGACCAGCGCGCCGGCGACGCCGGCGCCGCGGGAGGCCTCGTCGACGACCACGTCCTCGACCCAGGCTCGGGTGCCGGTGGGCAGGGCGAAGGTGGCCAGCGTCAGCATGCCGACCACGCGACCGTCGTCGCGGGCGAGCAGGAGGGTTGTCGCCGGATCGTCGATGATTCGTCTCAACTGCTCCACGGTGGGCAAGGGGGATGAGGAGGAGAGCTGGGGGATGAGGGCGGACACCGCCGCACAAAGGGTGGCGTCCGCGGACCCGGCCACCTCAATGGTGATCACTCCTGCGCCGCGCCCCGCCACAACGGTTGGCGGACGCTGTCGTAGAGCACGTCGCGGTGTTCTCCGTTGATGGCCGCGAAGACGTGGTCCCCCCAGCGCTCCGAGCCCACCAGTGGTGAGGGCATGGCGTCGCGGGTGAACCAGCCAACGTCACTGCACTCGAGCGGGTGCGGGGTGAGCTCCCCGCCCACGGCACGGCAGTAGAAGAGGAGCGAGTACAGCGGCACCCGGGTGAAGCCGAGGCGCAGGCCGTCGAGGACGGCGATGAGGCGGACGGGTTCGACCAGGATGCCGGTCTCCTCCTCCACCTCCTTGACCACCACCTCGGCCGCCGAGTAGCCCACGTCGCACCAGCCGGTGGGGTAGAGCCAGATGCCCGAGTCGGCCCGCTTGATCAGCAGCAGCTCTCCCTGGTCGTTCCCCACCGCGGCGCCGACGGCGACCTTGGGGGTGACGTAGCCGGGGACGCCCCGGCCCACGGTGTCCATCCACTCCTGCACCAGCCCATCGGAGTATCCAGGATCGGCGGACTGCTCGTCGGCCTCGACCCGGATGTCGGCCGCCACCTTGAGGATCTCCTCGAATCGCTCCTGCTCGTACAGGCTCTCGGTGAAGCCCAGGCCGGTGCGGGCGATGGCGGACAGGCTCTCGCTCCAGCGCAGCAGCGTCTTGAGGGGGACGTTCCGATCCACGGACGGTGACGCTACCTCGCCCCGCCTCATGGGCCAGAATGGCACGTGCCCGTCAACGAGGACTGCCGTCACTACGTGATGCGGACGACGCCTCGGGGCGATCGGCTGGAACGGTGCAAGGTGGACGCCAACGAGCCTCTGCCGTTCGCCTGCCCCGAGGGTTGTGTCTTCTACGAGCCCCGCAAGGTGTCCTCGGCCGGCTGGCAGGTGCCGCGGTCCGACAAGGACGTCTAACTCTCGAGCACATCCCCGAGAAGGTCGACGGTGATGCGCTCGTTGCGGAGCCACTCGAGAGCGGCGTCGACCTGGAGAGCCTCGCCGTCGAGCTCGCAGATGATCCAGCCTCGGTGCTCCTCCACGTCGGCCCGCCGGATGTTCGGCTCCACGTCGAACTGGCGCACCAGGGTGGCCAGGACAGCGCGTCTCACTTCTGACTCGGGAAAGGTCAACTTCACCCGTACCTGACTCACGATTGCTCCTCCACCTCGGTGTCCAGGGCGCGGTTCATGCGACCCGATTGGAATCCTTCCAGGTCGAGCGCCACGAACGTGAACCCGGCGGCCCTGACTGCCTGCACCACCTCGTGGCGGCGGGCCAGGACGTCCGGGATGGCCTCGGGCTCGACCTCCAAGCGGGCGGCGTCACCGTGATGGCGCACCCGGAGCTGGCCCAGGCCCAGCGCGTGCAAGGCGGACTCGGCAGCGTCGATGGCGGAGAGTCTCCCGAGTGTCACCGGTGTGCCGTAGGGCAGGCGCGAAGCGAGGCAGGCGGCGGCCGGCTTGTCCCATGTGCGCAGCCCCAGCTCCTTCGACCAGTGGCGGATGTCGTCCTTGGTGAAACCGGCCGAGACCAGGGGGAAGGTGGCGCCTTTGGCCGCCGCGGCGGCGTGGCCCGGCCGGTGATCGCCCAGGTCGCTTACGTTGACCCCCAGGATGACGTGGGCTTCCTCGCTCTCGCCCAGCGGGCCCAGCGCGGTCATCAGCGCCGTCTTGCAGTGGGCGCAGCGGTCGGCCCCGTTGACCACGTAGGCCGGATCGTCCATTTCGTGGGTGGGGACGCCGACCCAGCGCAGGTCCCATTCGTCGGCCAGGGCGCGGCACTCGTCGGCCTCGTCGGCGGCCAGCGATGGCGAGAGCGCGGTGGCGCAGAGGACGCGGTCGCGGCCCAGGGTGTCCTGGGCCACCCGGGCCAGGAGCGACGAGTCGGTTCCGCCGCTGAAGGCCACCACCACTCGGCCCAGGTGGCGCAGCTCGTGGCGCAGGTCGTCGAGGGAGGCGGTCACGGGGTCACGGGGTCACGGGACCAGGGCGGCCAGGACCTCGTCGAGGGTACCCACCATGCCGGTGTAGAACGGCCCGAACTCGGCGTAGTTGGCCGAGCCTTCGTCGAAGCGCATCTCGTAGACGCAGTCCTTGAGGTCGTCGGGGTGGACGCCGAAAAGCGTGACGCCCCACTCGTACTCGTCCAGGCCGGTCGAACCGGTGATGACCTGGAGGATCCGCCCGGCAAAGGTCCGCCCAACCTTTCCGTGGCCCATCATCAGCTCCTTGCGCCGTTCGAAGTCAAGGCTGTACCAGTTGTGGTCGGCGGCTCGGCGCTTCGACATGGGATAGAAGCAGAAGGCGGCCTTGCCCTCGGGGGGGAGCTGGGGGAAGAGGCGGGCCGCCCGCAGCTCCTCGGGAATGCCGGCGGCGTACTCGGAGACCTCAGTGAGTGACACGTAGGACCCGACGGGCTCAGCTCCGGCATGCTGGACGGCGGTCTGGAATTGGCGCAGTCGCCACTGGTCGGGACCAAGCACCATGAGGCCCAGATCGGCCTTGTGGCCCAGCATGGCGGCGGGTACCACCTGGTAGCCGTCGGATTGGGCGGTGGTGACGGCCTTGCGGAGGGCATCAGCGTCGAGGCCGGGCCGGACTTGGCAGAACAAATGCAGCACGGCCCACCCCGTCTGAGGCTCAAGTGGAGTGTGGGTGGACACGGAGTTCAGTGTAGAGAACGGGGCCGGTGCGGGAGCTCCGGTACTTCCTAGCCGGATTGTAAACACAACTGTTTAGTATCTGGAGAGACACCGCAGGGACGGACCGAGCGGACCCACACCTCCGGACGCGGCGAGACGCCCCGCAAGGGGCGTCTCGCTAACAACGTACGGCCGAAGGTGAGCGACGTGGCCGACTTAGTAGTCGTCCATCCCGCCGCCGGGCATGCCACCGGCATCGGCCTCGGGCTTGTCCACGATGACGGCCTCGGTGGTCAGGAACAGCGCCGCGATGGACGCCGCGTTCTGCAGCGCCGAGCGGGTTACCTTGGCGGCGTCAATGACCCCGTCCTTGAAGAGATCCACATACTCACCGGTGGCGGCGTTGAGGCCGTGAGCGCCCTTGAGGTTGCGCACCTTGTCCACGATGACGCCGCCTTCGAGTCCGGCGTTGACGGCGATCTGCTTGAGCGGCTCTTCGACGGCCCGGGCCACAATGCGGGCACCGGTCGCCTCGTCGCCTTCGAGCTTCTCGGCTCGCTCCAGGATGGCCACCTGGGCCCGTAGCAGGGCCACGCCACCGCCGGGGACCACGCCTTCTTCAATGGCGGCCTTGGTGGTTGACACCGCGTCCTCAATGCGGTGCTTCTTCTCCTTGAGCTCGACCTCGGTGGCGGCGCCGACCTTGATCACGGCCACGCCGCCGGAGAGCTTGGCCAGCCGCTCCTGCAGCTTCTCCCGGTCGTAGTCCGAGTCNNTTGATCTGGTTGATGCGGCCCTTGATGTCGGACTCGGAACCGGCACCCTCGACAATGGTCGTCTCGTCCTTGGTGATGACGACCTTGCGGGCCGTGCCGAGCAGGTCCAGGGTGACGTTCTCCAATTTCAGCCCGACCTCTTCGGTCACCACCTGGGCACCGGTGAGGATGGCGATGTCCTGCAGCATGGCCTTGCGGCGCTCGCCGAAACCGGGCGCCTTGACGGCGACCGAGCGGAAGGTGCCACGGATCTTGTTGACCACCAGGGTGGCCAGGGCCTCTCCCTCGACATCCTCGGCGATGATCAGCAGCGGCTTGCCGCCCTGCATGACCTTCTCGAGCACCGGCAGCAGATCGCGCACGGCGGTGATCTTGGAACCGACCAGCAGCACGTAGGCGTCCTCGAGGACGGCCTCCATGCGCTCGGGGTCGGTCACGAAGTAAGGGGCGATGTAGCCCTTGTCGAAGCGCATGCCCTCAACCAGGTCCATGTCCATACCGAAGGTCTGCGACTCCTCGACGGTGATGACACCGTCGCGGCCGACCTTGTCGATGGCCTCGGAGATCATCTCGCCGATTTCGGTGTCGGCGGCCGAAATGGAAGCCACCTGGGCGATCTGGTCCTTGGTCTCGGTCTCCTTGGAGATGGCGTGGATGGACGCGACGGCGGTCTCGACGGCCGCCTCAATGCCCCGCTTGAGCGACATGGGGTTGGCCCCGGCCGCCACGTTGCGCAGGCCCTCGCGGACCATGGCCCAGGCCAGGACGGTGGCCGTCGTGGTGCCGTCACCGGCGACGTCATCGGTCTTCTTGGCCACTTCCTTGACCAGCTCGGCCCCGATCTTCTCGAACGGGTCCTCCAGGTCGATCTCCTTGGCGATCGACACGCCGTCGTTGGTGATCGTGGGGGCGCCCCACTTCTTGTCGAGCACCACATTGCGGCCTTTGGGGCCGAGGGTGACACGTACCGCGTCCGCCAGCTTGTTCATGCCGGTTTCGAGTCCGCGCCGGGCGTCCTCCTGGAAGGCGATGATCTTGGCCATCTGGTTTATTCCTCCGTTAGCACTCTCGTGAGTCGAGTGCTAATAGGAAACCACCTCTGTGCCCCGAACGCAAGGGCGCCCGTCAGCCCCCGGCCACCGCCGGGACGATGGACAAGGTCTGGCCTGCGGTGATGGGCGTGGCTAGGCCATCGAGAAATCGCACATCCTCATCGGCCAGGAACACGTTGACGAAGCGCCGGAGACCGCCCGCCTCGTCGAACAGGCGGTCGCCCAGCCCGGGGTGGGCGGCGTCGAGGGCCTTGAGGGCCTCTCCCACACTGGCCCCCTCCACCTCGACCTCCCCCGCCCCACCGGTCAGGGTGCGTAGCTGGGTGGGGACCCGCACGGTCAGGCTCATCGGTTGCTCTCCTCGAAGGTCATGGCGGCATCGAAAGCGGCCAGGGTGGGGGTGATGGTGGCGGTGGGGCCGGTGTAGTCAGCCAGGGCCTCGACCGTTTTCAGGCCATGTCCGGTGACCAGGGCCACCACCCGCTCGTCGCGCCTGACGGCGCCGGAGGCGGTCAGCTTGGCCAAGGTGGCGATGGTCACCCCGCCGGCGGTCTCGGCAAAGATCCCCTCGGTGCGGGCCAGCAGGCCGATGGCCTCGACCACCTCGTCGTCGGTGACGGCTGCGCAGGAGCCACCGCTTTTGCGCATGGCCTCCAGGGCGTACCAGCCGTCGGCCGGGTTGCCGATAGCCAGTGACTTGGCGATGGTCTTGGGCTTGACCGGCCGGATGGCATCGGTGCCCTCCAGGAAGGCGGTGGCCACGGGTGAGCAGCCCTCGGCCTGGGCGCCCGAGACCCGCACCTCGGGAATCTCGTCGAGCAGCCCGACGGTGCCCAGCTCGGCGAAGCCCTTGGCCACCTTGGTCAGCTGGCTGCCCGAGCCGATCGGCACCACCACGTGGTCCGGCGCCTGCCAGCCCAGCTGCTCGGCGATCTCGAAAGCCAGCGTCTTGGAGCCCTCGGCGTAGTAGGTGCGCACGTTGACGTTGACGAAGGCCCAACTGGGACGCTCGCTGGTCAGCTCGGCGCACAGGCGGTTCACGTCGTCGTAGGTGCCCTCGACCGCGATGACCGTGCCCCCGTAAATGGTGGTCATGGTCACCTTGGCGGACTCGAGGTCGTGAGGGATGAGGACGACCGAGTCCATCCCGGCCCGGGCGGCGTGGGCAGCCACCGAGTTGGCCAGGTTGCCGGTGGAGGCGCAGGCGGCCACCTTGAAGCCGAGCTGGCGGGCCTTGGTCAGGGCCACCGAGACCACCCGGTCCTTGAACGATCCCGTGGGGTTGGCCGTGTCGTCCTTGATCCACAGCTCACCCAGCCCGAGCTCGGCCGCCAGGCGGTCGGCCCGGATCAGCGGGGTGAAGCCGGCACCCAGGTCGACCGGGGTCTCGTCGTCCACCGGCAGCAGGTCCTTGTAGCGCCAGATGGAGCGGGGGCCGCTCTCAATGCGGGCGCGGGTGACGGTGGCGGCGATCCGCTCGTAGTCGTAGGCGACCTCGAGCGGCCCGAAGCAGTAGTCGCACACGTGCAGCGCCTCGGCTGGGAAGGGCCGCTGACACTCACGACAGCGCAACCCGGTGACACAATCGACCATCTGGTCCTCCTCATCGATCGGGCATTGGCACCTGTTGCTCCCCCCGAAGGGTGTGCACTGGTTGCCGCGACGTCGACGGGCCCGTCCCTCAGTCGCTCTGGATGATGTCCTCCATGGTAGCGCCTGGGAACCACCCCCCGTCAACGGGTGCGATGATCTGGGGCATGCCGCACACCTTCCACCACTCCGATTTCCCGATGGGAAAAGTCCTGGAGGCCAAGGCGGAACGACTGGTGTCGGTGTGCATCCCGGCCCGGGACGAGGGCTCGACCGTGGGGTCGGTGGTGCGGGCGGTGGTGCAACCCTTCCTGGCCCGGGGCGGGGGGAACGGCCTGGTCGACGAGGTGATCGTGCTCAACGACGGTTCGACGGACGACACCGCCGAGCAGGCCCATGACGCCGGCGCACGTGTGGTCCCGGGGCAGCCCGGGGGTGGCGGGAAGGGGCAGGCCATGGCCGCCGCACTGGAAGCCTCGGTGGGCGACGTCGTCGTCTTCCTCGATGCCGATGTGGCCAACACGACCCCCGCCTTCGTCACCGGCCTGCTCGGCCCGCTCCTGCTCTTCGACCACGTGGCTCTGGTCAAGGGCTTCTACACCCGCCCCCTGGCCGACGACCCCACCGGTGGCGGCCGGGTAACCGAGCTGGTGGCCCGACCCGTGCTCGAGCTCCTCTTCCCCGAGCTCTCCGACGTGCGCCAACCGCTGGCCGGGGAGACGGCAGCCCACCGCTGGGTCTTCGAGAAGGTCGGCTTCGCCGATGGCTACGGCGTCGAACTGGGACTGCTGATCGATGTGGCCTCGCATCTCGGCCCCGACTCCCTGGCCCAGGTCGACCTGGGCCAGCGCATCCACCGCAATCGGCCGCTGCACGAGCTGCGCCCCCAAGCCGTCGACGTCCTGCGGGCCGCACTGGAGCGCACGGAGGGGTCGGGGGGCTCAGGGGGGGCGCCGGGCTCGTGAGCGAGCTCATCGTCGTCTCCAACCGGGGCCCGCTGACCTTCCGCTTCGGCCCCGACCAGTCCCTGCAGCGTGTCCCCACCGGGGGCGGCCTGGCCTCCTCCTTGCACGCCCTGCTGGCCGGCAGCGGCACCGCGTGGGTCTCGGTGACCATGGGCGCGGCCGACCGCGCCGCCGCCGCCCAGGGGTTGATGACCGACGATGGGCTGGACCTGGTGCCCGTGCCCATCGACGACGACACCTACCGGCAGGCCTACGACGTCATCGCCAA
>PNAT01000023.1 GCA_003169675.1 Acidimicrobiaceae bacterium | reverse complement strand
TCGGATCTGTCGACGTCTGCATCAACAGCGAAGAAGGTGGCCACGGCTACGTGGGGGACCCTTGTCAGGCACGAGTGTCAAGCAGGTACCGGTGCCAGTGTCGCCCAGGTACCGGAACCGCGTCTGGAAGTGTCAAGCAGGTACCGGTGCCACGCTGTCAAGCATGAACCGGAATTTCACAGGTGAATAATCGAGCTTGAGAGATGGAGAACGAACACGGATCGGTTGCGAGTTCTTGCACAGCCGTGATACACGTTGAGGGACCAGGGCCTATTGGAGCGGAAGACGGGATTTAATCCCGCGACCCTCACCTTGGCCAGGTGTTGGAATCGAGATATCTGGTTCTGCGCAATCCGCTGAAGCACAGGCCCATCCACCCTGTCCCCATAATCCGCCCCTGTAGTGGATCTTTCAATTGTCTCCGGGGTCCTCGAGACATCACCAGGCGATACTCCGCACTTTTGGGATTAGCCAGTGGCCGGGCTTTGGGAGCGGCGGCGCCCCGGCATATGGGCGCTTCAACCCCGATATTCTTGGCCGACATGCCACGTCGGCCAGTCATGACGTATCGACGTGCCTATGAGTTTTCCGTGTCCCCGCCAGAGCTGTGGGACGTCATAGGAGAGGTCGACCAGTTCGAGGGTTGGTGGCCCTGGCTGGAAGAGTTCCGTCTCGAAGGGGACTCCCTGAAGGAAGGGGCCGTACTCCACGGTGTGATTGCTCCTCCCCTCCCCTATCGGATGCGCATCCAAATCGAATTGACCCGGTGCGAACCACCTCGCAGAATCGAGGCCCTGATCCACGGCGATCTCGAGGGGGAGGCGAGCCTTGATCTACGTGCGCGAGGGACCGGCTCGGGTGTAGAAGTGGCCTGGACGGTCGAAATGATACAGCGACCCATGCGCCTGGCCGATCGTATGGCGCACCCCTTCTTGCAGTGGGGCCACGACCGGGTCGTCGAGATCACGGTCGCGGGGTTCCGGAGGAGGCTGGGCTCTGCCGATTAGGTCAGGCGGGCTATGGCAAATGATGCCGCCGAAAGCACGACGCCCCACGACATTGCCTGCAGGGCCCCTTCGAGTGGCGCAAGGAGCCATTTTTGGTCGATCGAGATCGTCCCACCGGTACGAAGGGCCGCGGAGCCCTCGACGGCAGTGACGCGCCGGCGAATGAGACGGGCGGGGGTACTCAGCTGGCGTTGCGCCACCGACAATGCGAACGCTCCGGCTGCGGCGAACAGCGGGGCGACGGCCAAGCGCCCCGTCTGGGCGACGTAGGCAACCAGAACCGGGAAGGCGCCCCAGGCAAGGGCGAACCCGAAGTCGGTGTGGACCAACCCCCCGACCAGCTCCAAGTTGTACGCCAACACAAGGAGGGGGCCGAGCACCAAGAACGGGATCAGGGCCCAACCCACACGCGACACTCCGGCGATCCCGAGGGCCACCGCCCCGGCCAGGCCGACGACGGTCACGGCAACCAGCGCCGGGGTGGGAATACGGGTGCCCAGCGGGCGCCCGTGGAGCTCGTCAAGTGCATGCGCGGCGAATCCGACAGCACAGAGGAACGCGAGCAGCGTGCCCACCAACCGCGAAAGGCTGACATGTGGCGCGAGGCATGCTCCAAACACCACGTAGGACAAGTGCCAGGCTGTGTAGGGGGGGTGCAGGAGGGTCCACCAATCGCGCCATCCGCCAGGTCGTGCAGCGTAAAATGCCGATCGGTATTCGGTGCCGGGCTGTAGACGGGGTGCCGAAGAATACGGAATCTCGGGGCCTGTTCGGCTGGCCAGTGGATTCAGTTCGTCAGTCATCGCGGCGAGTTCCCCACATGACAAGTCCGCCACCGAGACTCATGACGCGCACCCCGACATGCTCAAAGCCGGCCTGACGCCACGCCTCCTCCGTCCACGACAGGGGATACTTCCGGTAGTGACCCGAGATGTTGGGGCCCAGAAACCGGCCTACGCGGAACCATTCCCGTCCACCGGTGAGCAAACCGGCGACGGGGAGAAGCAGCCGGGTATAGAGCCACCACATGAAGCGCCAAAAGCGATTCGGCGGCATGAAGAACTCGAGGCTCGCTGCTGCGCCTCCAGGTTTCACCACCCGAGCAAGCTCGCTGAGGGTCTCTTGGGGATCATCGACATAGCGCAGAAGGTAGGTGAAGGTGAGAGCATCGAACGTTCGGTCGGGAAATGGCAACTGCTCGCCTCGGCCAGCAACCAGTTGGACTCGGTTACGCTGCCCTGCCGCGGCAATGTTGTGCCTGCCTTGCGCCAGCATCTCCATTGTGAGGTCCACACCGACGATGTCGGCGGACGTTCGCTTGGAGAGTTGTAATGCCACGCCGGCCGTGCCGGAGGCGACATCGAGCACCGTGGCTGGCGATGTGGGTACGATCCGATCGATCATGGCCCGACGCCATCGGCCGTTCTGGCCCATGGAGAGGGCCTCGGCCAAGCGGTCATAGCGCTGAGGAAGAGGCCTGAAAAGCTGCTGCGCGAATCGATTCCGCTCGCCGGCAACGTACGTGTGCATCGCTCCTCCTGGAGTGAGAAGATCTCACTGTAGATCCCGGCAACGAGAGAGGGGCGGTGTGGTGTCTTCGCGCTTTGACGTCATCGTTGTGGGTGGCGGCCCAGCGGGGAGCATCGCCGCCTTGGTCCTGGCTAGGGGCGGGGCCCGGGTGGCATTGGTGGACAAGGCAAAGTTCCCTCGTGACAAGGCGTGTGGCGACATCGTCGGCCCGCGAGGCCTCCAGGTGCTGGCCGACCTTGGCGTGCCCACGCCGATCGGGCGCGAGGTAGGCGAGATCGTGGTCGTCGGCCCGACCGGTCGCCGGGCACTCCTGCCCTGCGGCCAGGGGCTGACCTACCCCGGACATGGCACGGCGGTCACACGGACGGTCTTCGATTCGATGCTTCACGACATCGCGGTCGACGCTGGAGCCACTGCGGTGCAGGGACAAGCCGTTGAGCCGCTGGAATCGGAGGGACGGATCGACGGTTTCCGGACGAGCGCGGGAACAGATCTTCGCGCCGACTTCGTGATCGGAGCGGACGGTGCCACGAGCCGCGTGGCGGGGGCGGCTGGCATGGTCGATGCGAAGAGGGTCTTGTGGGGCTTCGCGGTGCGAACATACCTTCCACAAGTTGTCGATCTCCCGGCCATCTTGTTCTGGGAGTCTGCGCGGTGGCAAGGATTCCCCGGTTACGGGTGGGTCTTTCCAGGAGCCACTGGCGGAGCAAACGTTGGCCTCGGTCTAGGAACGGTGGCCGATCGCAGGGCAGGAGCGAAGGTTCAGCAGGCCCTCCCACGGTTCCTCCAGCACCTGGTCGAGGCCGGGCTCCTCAATAGCGTTTCGACTTCGATGCCATCGCGTCGCCTGGGTGGTTGGCTCAAGATGGGCATGGTCGGCACCATTCCAGCCGCCGGGCGGGTGCTCCTCGTTGGCGACGCCGCCGGACTCGTGAATCCGTTGCAAGGTGAGGGGATCTCCCAAGCGATGGCCAGCGGCCGTTGTGCCGCCGAGGCTCTCCTCGGCGAACCAGGGGGAGCTGTGGAGCGCTATCTGGCCAAGCTGGCGGTCGACCACCTCCCATATCACCGGATAACTGCCGCGCTGCAGGGGTGGCTCGTCGGCCGGCCAAGAGCCATTGCCGCGGTGGCCCGGCTTATCGTGACAGCCGGGCGAAGCGACTCAATATCGGGAGGTTGGTCTGTCTTTTGGAACGAACTGCTCGATGGCGCACCTCCTGGTCGTCACCGTTCGGTGGCCGCCATGTTTAGTCAGCTGGGAGAGATGATGACTGCTCACACGTCGACGGCTCGGTGGTTCGATGCCACCATCGCGGGAGTAAGGACACCCTTGACATCGCGGGACGCCAGCCCTTTCTCAGCAGGATCGGATTCTCACCATTGGAATGGCCGCGCCGCGCAACCAGACAGCTCGCGTTCTATCGGGGAGTCGAGATCAACACAACCATAGGCAGATATGTAGCCCCATTCGATGGTCCGGTGCACTTCAAAAACCACTCGTCCCGATCGGGGTGCCGTTGCCGGTCGGCCCGTTGTAGCCGCTCGACAGGCTGTCGGCAGCGTTGCAGAGGTAGGTACCGCAGCGCCGTGCGTTGGTGCCGCTCGTCACCCGGTTGAGACTTGGGCCGTAGAGGCTCCCGGCTGTCACGCGCAATGCATTGTGGGCGAGCGCATAGACCGAAGCGATGATTGGGGAGGCAACGCTCGTCCCGCCGAAGACGAGCCAACCAGACTGGCCGTAACTGTCGTACACGACGACTCCGGTGCTCGGGTAGGCGTCAGCCGCAGTGTCGGCGACTGTGCGGGTCGTGCAATTCGTCGTCGTCGGCTGCCATCCCGGACTCGATTCATACGGCGAGCAACCCGAGCCCGTTCCCGACCAGACCGTCTCGGACCATCCTCGGGCTGTAGATGAGGCGATGAGGGTAGTCCCGCCAACAGAGGTGACGTAGGGTGACGCCGCTGGGTACTTAACCCCGTAGCCGCCATCACCTGCGCTCGCCGTAATTACGACGCCAGGGTGGTCATAGTAGGTGTCGTCGGCAGTTGCCCACCTCTTAGTCGACTCGGCGACAACCAAAGTCTGGGCAGAACACCCGGGCCGCCTGCTCACTCGAGCCCCCCCGTGTGATTGAGGGGAG
>PNAT01000122.1 GCA_003169675.1 Acidimicrobiaceae bacterium | reverse complement strand
ATCTGCACGCCGGTGGTCGAGTCGACCCGGTCGGCCGCCTCGATCAGGCTGGTCAAGAGGAGGGGGAACAGGGGTGACCCCGCATACTCGGAGTCAATGGCGTCGCGCACGGCATCGATCCGAGCGGCGTTGAACGGTTGGAAGAAGCGGGCCTCAACGCTGAACGTGTCGTGCACGTAGCCCGCCTTGCCCGGGAGAGCGTTGAGGTGGGCGACCGCTGCGTTCAGCGCCCCCACATCGGTGGCGGCAGCGTCGGCCTCTATGTAGGCCTGGGCGAAGACGTGGGCGTAGCGGGCGGAGTCGACGGCGGTGACGTGGACGCCGTGGGCCTTGAACGCCTGGGCGACGCGGGTGGTGCCGGTGAAGAGATCGAGGGCGGTTCGGGCACCCGAGGCGGCGCAGATGCGGGCCAGCACGGGTACCAGGCGGCGCTTGGAGCCCAGGTACTTGATCACCGGCCCACCCTACGATGGCCGCCATGCCCGACCGCGACGATTCGCACTGGGTGCGCTGGCACCAGCCGTACGAGGACCCGGCCTCTCCCTTGTCGCTCCGGCTGCTTTTGGTCCAGTCCATGGTGGGCGGGGTGCTCGACGCGGCCGGGCCGGGGCCCATCCGGGTGGTGAGCTTGTGTGCGGGGCAGGGGCGCGACGTGATTGACGTGGTGGCGGGGCATCCTCGGGGGTCCGATGTGGCCGCGTTGCTGGTGGAGCTCGACCCGGTGCTGGTGGCGTCCGCTCGGGACCGGGCCGCCGCCGCCGGCGTGGCCGGGCTGGTGACGGTGGTCGAAGGCGACGCCGCCCTGGCCCGCATCTGCGCCGGGTCGGTGCCGGCCCACCTGGTGCTGGTGTGCGGCCTGTTCGGCAACATCACGGAGGGGGACATCGCGGCCACGGTGGCCGCGATGCCGGGCTTCTGCGCGCCGGGGGCCAGCGTGGTGTGGACCCGCCACCGGCGCCCGCCTGATGCCACGCCGTGGATCCGCGGGCTCTTCTCGTCGGCGGGATTCGAGGAGGTGGCCTTCGAGGCGCCGCCCGAGCCGTACGTCCTGGGGGTGGGGTGGCACCGTCTGTTGGTGGCCCCGGCCCCATTCGACCCCGGGGCCAGGTTGTTCGAGATCGTGGGGGACGGCGCGCGGCCGGCATGAGGCGGGATGCACGGGGGTGGGAAAACCCAATACGCTCGGCCGGGTCAGCAGTTCCTATGCAGGGAGGTCGTTATGGAAGAGACGATTCACGGAACGGTCATGCCGGTGCTGGAGGTGACCCTCCAGCCTGGTGAGTCGATCGTTTCGGAGGCCGGTGAGTTCAGCTGGATGACCGACTCCATCAATTTCACCACCAACACCGGTGGCGGCATGGCCGGCAAGGGGATCATGGGTGCCGTCAAGCGCGCCGTGAGCGGCGCCTCCATCATGATGTCGACCTTCACCGCCGAGGGCGGTGTGGGTTCGGTTACCTTCGCCTCCAAGGTGCCGGGACACATCCTGCCGATCGACGTCGCCCCGGGCAACGAGTTCATGGTCCACCGCCACGGCTTCATGGCCGCCACGCCCGGGATCGAGCTCGGCATGGGATTCCAGCAGTCGTTCCGTGGTGGCATCTTCGGCGGGGAGGGCTTCATCCTGCAGAAGATCGGTGGGACCGGCCGGGCCTTCGTCGACCTGTCCGGCGAGGTGCTGGCCTTCGATCTGGTGGCCGGGCAGACCATGCGGGCGCACCCGGGCCACATCGGGATGTTCCAGTCCTCGGTCAACTTCTCCGTGGTGCGGGTGCCCGGGCTGGCCAACCGCTACATGGGCAAGGACGGCCACCACTTCGCCGTGCTGACGGGACCGGGGCGGATCTGGCTGCAGTCGATGCCCATCGCCGTCCTGGCCGGTGTGATTGAGCACTACATACCCCACGAGGAGGGCCGGGCCATGGGGGCCGGCGCCGCCGGCGGGATGCTGGGCGATCTGCTCAGGTAGTCACGTCGTCACGACGCCAGGTTGATCGGCTCGGGCGGAATGGTGATCGACACCGCCTTGGTGTAGTGGCTGAAAAGGATGGTCCCGCTCTGGGTGGGGGTCCTGTCCACGATTTTCAGGACAAAGGACGTGCCCCGTGCCGCCACGTACATGCGGCCGGTGCTCGTCTTGCCCTGCACCGTGGAGGTGTCGGCCACGATCATCACCGGCTGGTGGCGATACCTACGTGGCCCGCTCACGGTGAGGGGCGTGGAATGGCCCTGGAAGACAGCCGTCACCAAGTCCTCGACGTTGAGGAACTGGTCGAAGGAGGAGAAGCGAGCGTCGAGCGCCGACACCTCGATCCACTTCCCGCCGTACGACCTGGCCTCGGCCGCCGGTGCGTGGGCGACCCAGAACTTCTTGGGCGCGTTGAAGTAGAGGAGCGGGCCGACCCGCTTGAGCCGGATGAGGCTGCCCGACAGCGTGAGCGTCCCGCCGCCCTCGCCATCCCCGTTGACCACGAGGGAGAGGGAGATGGAGGTCGTGCCCTGCGTGATCGTCCCGTCAATGTGGACGCTGCCCACCTTGGCCTCGGAGCCGATGGCCTTGAGGAGCCAGGTGTCGGCCAGGGTGAAGGCGGGCGTCGTGGTGGTGGTCGTCGTGGTCGCCGACGCCGGCGCCGCCGCCGGTGCCACCCCGGCCCACGCACCGAGCGCCAGCGCCAGTGCCAGCGCCACCAGGGGACGGCGGGCACGCAGCGGCATCGGATACCTGGGCCTGGCCACGGCTTGAAGGGTAGCGGTGGCCCGGAGTTCGCTGGGTGCGCCTACCTTGGATCGGGTTGGTTCCACTCGATCCAACCCAGTCCCGCCCGGCCGTCGTCGACCTGATAGCGCACCAGGGCGCGAGGGAAATGGCTGGTCCGCCCGTCATCGTTGCGCAGCAGCACCGGTCCGAAGGCCAGCGGCGTGACGGTGATCCCCAATTCCAATCCCGCCCCAGCGCCGATGTCGATCCGGGCCGAGGTGGGAAATCCATGCGGCCCCAGGTCCTCGCTCATTTTCAGCGTGGCGATGGGGTGGACGGCACCACCACCCTGCACGTAGCCGAAAGCGATCGGGAATCCGGGCATGCGGATGTCGGCCAGGTGCACCCGGGTGCCGTCGTCCAGGCGGGCCGAGGACCAGCACCAGCCGAAGGCCCACCAGTCGCGCACCCCCCAGGAGTGATCCCGTTGCCCCTGCCCGTCCACCGCCAAGACCTCGCCATCGATGGTGACGGCGCCCGTGACCAGACACGGGATCTCGTAACGGGTGGTGAGGTCGTAGTGGTAGGGGGTGCCGTCCGTGGTCCAGGTCAGGTCCACCCCCAGCCGGACCGGCGACGACGGTTCGTCCGTGTACACGTCCTCGGGGTGCGCGAACACCTGGGCCGGCGCGTCGGCCGCCAAACCGAACTCTTCCAGGGGCCGGCGCAGGTCGATCTCGATCCGGGTGCCCGCGTCGGCGGCCACCAGCCCGGTACCGACGGGAACCGGGACGGCGTAGTCGACCGAGCACACCCCCTGGCGATCCGGCCCGACGATCCAGGCGGTCCACCAGGCCACCCGGCGATTGGGGTACAGACCCAGTCGCAGCCACCCGCCCCAGGTGCCGTCGCCCTGCACGAAGTCGGCGTAGTACGACTCGTTCCACAGGTCGTCGCCCTCGGGAGTGTGTCGTGCCTCGTCGGAGGGGAGGACGACGTGCGCCGCCGTCACCGGGCCGGACCGGGATGCATGGCGGAGGCTCCCGGAGGGCCGGGCACCTCGACAATGGCTTCGTCACGGTCGTCGAATTCGGTCCGCAGCGCACGGGACATGACGGCATGGCCGAAGTAGAGGGTGGTGATGTAAGTCAGCTCCAGGATCTCCTCGTCGCTCAGGTGCCGCTTGAGCTCGGCGAAGAGGTCGTCGGGGACGCGGCCATGGTCATAGGCCAGGCAGTCGGTGTAGGCCAGGACGGCCCGCTCGGCGGGGCTGTAGCAGTCGGCCACCGTCCAGGCCGGGATGGACGTGATCTTCACCTCGGGCATGCCCAGCTCGCGCATCGACTTGGCGTGCTGGGAGAAGACGAACTGGCTGGCGGCGGCCCAGCCGACGCGGATCTGGCTCAGCTCACGCAGTTCCGGCTTCAGGATGCGGGTGGGCGATTGGTAGAGGCCGAACCCCTTGACGGCGTGGTCGAGCACGTCGGGTACCAGGGCGAAGACCGTCCACCAGTCTCCCGTCGTCCCGTCCCAACGGCCCGGCTCGGCCACCGGGTCGCGGCCCTCGAAGAGCCAGTCATACATGGAGGTGACGATGGGCGCCGTGGCCTCTGCCTTGGGGACCTGCCGCAGGCGGGGCATCAGGCCGACGGTGCGGCGACGACGATGGCCCGGGCGGGTTCGTGGCTGACGTCGGCCGGGCCGAACTCCCGCATCCAGCAGGCGAACTCGAGCAGGATGCCGTCGGGATCCTGGAAGTAGACACTGCGCACGAAGACCCCCGCATGGAGGGTGTCGCTGATGCCCCACTCGCTGTCGTCGTGATTGGCCACCTCGGTGCAGTCGATCCCCGCCGCGATCAGCCGGTCTCGATACTCCTCCAGCTTCTCCGGCGCCACGTCGAACGCCACGTGATTCATGGAACCCACAGCACTGGTCAGGTCTCCCTGGTCCGGTCGGGCGGCCGGAGCGCTGATGCCGGGCACGCCGTCGGGCGCCTCGGGGAACCAGAAGAAGGCCAGGCAGTCGCCGCCGCCGCAGTCGAAGAAGAAGTGCTGGCCCATGCCGGCCGGGAGCTCAATGGTCTTGACCAGGGGCATGCCCAACACCTTGGTGTAGAAGTCCACCGTGCGGCTCATGTCCCGGCACACCAGGGCGAGGTGGTTGATACCCCGAAACTCGAATGCGTCCGTGTGGCTCGCCATCGCTGCGTCCTCCCGTGAGCGCCCCGGCGGACGGGACCCGAGAGCACAGGATACGCCGTGGCCAGGCGCCGCCGCCGGGGGCCGGGGGCCGGGGGCCGGGGGCCGGGGGCAACGTCACCCGCGTGCCTGCCCCCGATCGGTCGATGGACCGGCGGGCCTTCCTGCGTCGAGCCGGCCGGGCGACGGTCGGTCTCGGGGCGACTGCCCTGATCGGTGCCACCACCGCCTGTGCCCACGCCGGCCCGGTCACCGCAGGCTCCGGCGGCCCACCCAACTGGAAGGCACTGGCCCGTTCGCTGACCGGGTCCCTGGTGCTCCCGGGCACGGCCAGCTATCCCGGGGCCGCCCTCCTCTACAACCAGGCCCAGGTCACCCACCCCGCCGCCATCGCCTCCTGCGCCACTCCGACCGACGTGCAGCGATGTGTCGTCTTCGCTCGCGACCACGGCCTGCCGCTGGCCGCCCGTTCCGGTGGTCACAGCTACGGTGGCTACTCCTCGTGCCGTGGCCTGGTCATTGATGTGTCGCCTCTCCACGGCGTTACCGCCGGCCGCGCCGGGCCTGACTCACCGACCGGCACGGCGGTCGTGGGCGCCGGTGCCAAGCTGGTCGACATCTACAGCCGTCTCGGCGCCGAGGGTGTCCTCCTCCCCGGGGGATCCTGCCCGACCGTGGGCATCGCCGGCCTGGCGCTCGGCGGCGGCATCGGCGTCTTCGGTCGGGCCTACGGGTTGACGTGTGACGCCATCGCCTCCCTTCAGATGGTGACGGCCGACGGCACCCTGCGCACCTGCGCCCCCGGCCAGCAGGCCGACTTGTTCTGGGCCAGCCAGGGAGGCGGCGGGGGCAACTTCGGCGTGGTGACCTCGTTCACGTTCAACGTCCAGCCCATTCCCGAAGTGAATCTCTTCACCCTTGCGTGGCCCTGGGGCGCGGCCGCCGGCGTGCTCGATGCCTGGCTGGCCTTCACCATGACGGCACCCGACGAGCTGTGGTCGAACTGCCAGTTCCTGTCGACCGGCCGGCCCGGGACCGGGCAGGTGAAGGTCACGGGCGTCTTCGCCGGGACGACCGCCACCTGTGCTGGCGCATTGGCGCCGCTCCTCGGTGCCGTCGGGGCCGTGCCGTCCTACCGCTTCGTCGGTCCGGAGGACTTCCTCCGGGCCATGCTCATTGAAGCGGGCTGCGAGGGAAAGACGGTGGCCGAGTGCCATCTCACCTCGCAAACTCCGGCCGGCACCCTGGCCCGGTCGCCCTTCGCCGCCAAGTCGTCCTTCGTCAACTCCCCGATGGGAGCAGCGGGAACGGCTGCCGTCGTCGCCGCGGTGGAGAGGTTGGCCACCGAGGTGCCGGGAGCCGGTGGAGGCATCGTGTTCGACGGCTACGGCGGCGCCATCAATCGGGTCGCCCCGGCGGACACGGCGTTCGTGCACCGGCGGGCGATCGCGTGCGCCCAGTACTCCGTGAGCTACGCCACCGCGCCACCTACCCCGTCAGCTTCGGTGGCGGCCCACGCCTGGTTGGCCCAGACCCAGCAGGTGTTCGCCCCCCATGCCCAGGGCTCCTACCAGAACTACATCGATCCCACCCAGTCAGATTGGGCGCGGGCGTACTACGGGTCCAACCTTCCCCGCCTCGTGGAGATCAAGCGGCGCCACGACCCGACCGACCTCTTCAACTTCGCCCAGTCCATCCCGTTGTCGGCCTAAGTCCGGGGGACCGACCGGGGGTCACACCGCCGCCAGGCCCACCATCGGCGCATTGAGCTGCCGGCCGCCCATCGATCCCTCGAACGCCGCATCGCCGAAGCAGAAGATGCCACCGTCGGCGCCCAGTAACCAGTAGCCGTTGCCGTCGAGGGTGGCCCTCATGGCGACGACGGGTGCGTTGATCGTCTGGCCGATGAGCGAGCCGTCCGGTGCCGCGTTCCCGAAATTGGCCACGTTCCCGTTGGCGCTGGCCAACCAGTAACCCGCCGTGTCGTGGGTGCCGGCCATGCCGGTGATGCGGTACCCGCCGGGTGCGAAGGGAGGTTGCCCCTGGAACTTGGCGTCCCCGAAGCTGAAGACCTGGCCGTTGGCGTCGACCAGCCAGTAGCCGCCGCCCAGGTAGCCCGGTGCCATGGCCGTGATGGGATAGGCCAGGTTGGCCGCCCCCGTCGACCCGTAGAACTGGGCGTCGCCGAAGGAGAAGATGCCGCCGTCGCTGGCCACCAACCAGTAGCCGTGGCCGTCGATGCTGGGCACCATGCCGACGATCGGCTTGTTCAACTTGTTGGAGCCGGTCGAACCGTAGAACCAGGCGTCACCGAAGGAGAAGACCCCGCCGTCGCTGGCCACCAGCCAATAGCCCCCGGCGTCAGGGGTGGCCGCCATGCCGACCACCGGCTTGTTGAGGCGGAGCGAGCCGGTGGAGCCGTAGAACTGGGCCGACCCGAAGGAGAAGACGCCACCGTCCGAGGCGACCTGCCAGTAGCCGGGTGGAAGGGGTGGGTGACCTGGACAGGCGGGGCTGGCGGCACTCCCCGTGGCGGTGGCCGGTGAGAGGGACGGAACGCCGCCGGTCCCGAAGGTCAGCGCGGACAGGTACATGGGGCGAAGGCCGCAGTTCAGATAGCCGATCGTCGTCCCCTGCCAGGCGGAGAAGGCGAGTTGGAGTTGGTTGGTGGGTGAGGTGAATACCGCTGGCCCCCCCGGTCCCGACATGCCCGGGCCAGAGGTGAGGATGGGGTTCGACGAACTGTCATTGCAGGCGGCAGTCGGACCGGCCAGGCAGGTGGCGTAGCCGATGGCGTAGGTGGAGGACCCCTCGTCGCTCCCGGAGTAGAAGAGGTAGTCGGTGCCGCCGTGATCCACCATGTCGGGTCCCTCGACGATGCCTCGCTGCCACGGCTGGTCGCTCTGCAGGATGAGTGACGGTGTCCCGCTCAGGGTGGTCAGATCGCCGGAAAGGGCCTGCGACCAGATGGCGGTGTTACTGGCGACGTGGTTGCCGTCGCTCTTCCAGATCAGGGTGGACGACCCATGGTCGGTGAAGATGTCAGGGTCGATGCTGCCGCCGTAATTTCCGTTGTCGACCGTGCTCCCGGCGTCGGTGCCGTCCTGGCACACCACCGGTGCCGACGAGGTGTCGACATACGGTCCTCCCGGTTGGGTCGCCAGTGCCCGCCCGATGCACTGGTCGCCGTTCGATGCCTGGGTCGCCGCGTAGTACATGACGAACCGGCTGCCGTTGTACGCCACCGTGGGGCTCCAGGTGTTGCCCTCTTTGGCCCAAGACGGCAGGTGGGGGAGCGCGTCGGTGCTCTGATTGGTCCAGGTGACGCCGTCAGTGGACGTCGACGTCTGGATGTTGACGATTTGGTTCCCGGCGGCGAAATTCTGGGTGGCGAACCCGTAGTAGACGCTGCCGTCGTGCATCACGCTGGGGTCGGGGAAGTCGCCGGCGTGCACCGGTGACCACTGCACGGGAGATGTGGCCGAAGCGTCGATGGCACCGGTCCCGGCCACGGAGACGATCCCGACCACGATCAGCAGCGCACCCCCCATTCGGTGGATGTGGTGCCGGACGGCGAGGAGTCGCCGCTCTCGAGGTCCTAGAGGTGGGGTCACCGATGTCCTTGTCCATGTGCTGCCGTCCGACGGCAGATCCTCTGTTCCCGAAGTGCCAGGATACCGGCCCTCCGGTGCCGTTTTTGCCGCGGGCCGTCGTCCGGCTGCCGGCTGACCTGCCTTGGACATCTAGGCCCGCGCCACTACGGTGGCCTCAGCGTACGAAAGGATCCCCATGGCCAAGCAATCCAAGCGCTCCGACAGGGGTCTCAAGTTCATGAACTGGTCACACAAGGCGATCCTGCGCCTGAGTGGTGGGCGTGTGTTGAGCACGGCCTTCGGCATGCCGACCCTCGAACTGCACACCATCGGCCGCAAGTCGGGCCAGCGGCGTTCGACCATGCTGACGTCTCCGGTCTACGACGAACATCGCATCGTCATTGTGGCCTCCAAGGGCGGCGATGACCGCAACCCGCTGTGGTACGGCAACCTGACCGCTGAACCCGACGTGGAGATCACCATGAAGGGGCAGACCCGCAAGATGCGGGCCCGCACCGCGACCGAGGCCGAGAAGGCCGTGCTGTGGCCCCAGATCGTCGCCTCCTACAAGGGGTACGGCGGGTATCAGCAGAAGACCGACCGGCAGATCCCGGTGGTCATCTGCGAGCCTCGCCCGGCCTGAGCCTTCCGGTCCCACCGGTTCCCTCTGCAGGACGAGCAGTACGATGCCACCAATGTCCATGGAACCCGCCGGGGCGGATGCCGACAATGCCTTCGACCTCAGCATGGCCGTCGCGCAGCTGGCGTCGAATGGCACCGATCTCCGCATCATGCTCAAACTGCTGGTGGCCCAGCTCTCCGGGGTCCTGGGGGATCGAATTGCGGTCGAGCGCACTGGCGGTCGCTTCCGGAAATCCGAGGAGATCAAGTCCGTGCAGATCACCCTGGGCGATGACACGTTGAGGGCCGAGGTCGAGGGAGCAACCGTGCGCTGCAGTGTCGGTCACGCCTCCGGAGGGATCCGTATACGCAGTGAGCAGGTCGGCATGGATGCCTGGCTGACTCGCCTCCTGGCCACTCTCAACGACGAGGCGTCGCACAGCGAGCAGACCCGTCTCGCGCTCGAACACATAGTGATCGGAGGGTCCACGTGACCCAGCCCCAGGACCTGCCCAAGGACGCCGCCCACAGACTGGAGGAGCTCGAGCACGGCCTCTTCACCTCGGACCTGTCGGTCAACGAGTTCTTGCTGGTCAAGGAGGCCGGCTTCCACCCCCTCGGCTTCGTCATGGGCTCGTCGATCTACCACATCGGGCTCCAGACCCGGAAGTGGGGTGAGAGCCAGGAACTGACCAAGCTGACCGAGGCGATGTACACCGCCCGGGAGTTGGCCATGAACCGCATGGAAGAAGAGGCCCAGGCCCTCGGGGCCGACGGTGTGGTCGGGGTGCGCCTCGACGTCAACTACTACGAATGGGGGAGCGACTCCGCCGAGTTCATCGCCTTCGGGACCGCAGTCAAGGCGGAGGACGGCACTTCGCACCTCAATGCCTTGGGCAAGCCGTTCACTTCGGACCTCTCGGGTCAGGACTTCTGGACGCTGATGCAGACCGGGCACGTGCCCCAAGGGCTGGTGATGGGGACGTGCGTGTACCACATCGCTCACCGCAAGTTCACCCAGGCTCTGGGCTCGGTCGGGCAGAACGTGGAGCTGCCGAATTTCACCCAGGCGCTCTACGAGGCGAGAGAACTCGCCATGACCCGGATGCAGGACGAGGCCGGCCTGCTCAAGGCCAGCGGCATCGTCGGTGTCCGCCTGGAAGAGAAGTCGCACCAGTGGGGCTCGCACACCATTGAGTTCCTGGCCCTCGGCACTGCGGTGACCAAGACCACGGGAACGGTCACGCTACCCAAGCCGATTACAATCATCTCACTCGACAACTGATGAGCGACGGGTCACCCGACCTTCCCGAGGCCGCCGTTCGCCGCCTGGAGTCGAATTCGTTCTCGTCGGGGCTCAGCGTGCCCGACTTCGCGGCGTGTCTCGACCTCGGTCTGCAGCCGGTGGCCCTGGTCCAGGGTTTCTGCGTCATGCAGTGGGGTTGGTACGGAGCCGGGTCGGGCTACATGCGAGGGGCCTCGCCGTATTTCGGCGGGCAACAATATCCCGGAGCCTACGCGGAGACCTATCGGTGCCCGCACGGTTTCGTCTCGACTGAGCACCGCACATGGGGACAGAATATTGAGCAGCCATGGGTGGAGGCGGCCTGGGCCCAAGGGTATGGCTCGGCCTACGCCCGCATGCTCGAAGAGGCCGCACTGCACGGCGCCCACGGAGCGATCGGCGTGGTGGACAGGGTGTCGCACCTGGCCGACACCGGGACGACCGAGTTCCACTTCCTCGGCACCGCGGTCACCGTGGAGGGAGGGCCGCCTCCGGCCGGTGGGACGCCGTGGAGCACGTACCTGGCCGGGCAGCGCCTGACCAAGTCGATTGAGGCCGGATTCATGCCCGTCGCCGTGGTGGCCGCCCTGGCGTCGGTGCGGGTGTGGGCCTACTGCATGACCGAGTACCTGATGGAGGGTGCCCGGACCTGGGGCGGACCGATCGGGCCGCAGGAGGTCGAGCAGGTGAGTAAGGCGCACATGGCCGTGCGCCAGCTAGCCCGCAAGCATGTACGCGAGCAGCTCGCGGGCGATGCCCTGCACGGGGCAAGCATCCAGGTCGAGAAGCGGGAGCTCGCCGCAGGCGACGAGGTCATCGATTGCACGCTGCGGGGCAACCGAATGCGCCGATTCAAGGAATTCGACGAGGTCCCGGCACCTCGTCCCACGGTCCGCCTCACATGAGCTCCCCCCCGACCGCGGACCCACGAGCCGAGATGCTCCAGGGGGCCCGTTCGCTGGCCGAAGCGCCGCCGCCCGGCGAGGCCCGCGGCATCACCTCCGACTTGTCGGTCGATGAGGCGTTGCTCCTCCACAGCGCCGGTTGGGAGCCGGTCGACCTGGTCTGCGGGGTGGCGGTGGTGTCGGTCCCGGTGGGGGTGTGGAACTGGGGCCAGGGAACCATCTCGGCGGCCACCGATGCCCACAACACCGCCGTCGAGAGCGCAGCCCGTCAATTGCGTGGCGAGTGCACCAAGGTGCATGGGCACGGTGTCGTGGGAGTCCGGGTCCAGGTGGAGGTGCGCCCGCACCACATCGACGTGGAACTGGTGGGGACGGCGGTGCAACCGGTGGCCGGGACCGACGGGGGAGGTACCCCATTCGTCTCCGATCTCTCGGCCCGTGATTTCATCCTGCTCAAGGGTGCCGGTTGGATGCCCGTGGGCCTGGCCTTCGGCGCCTGCTTCGTCTACGCCCCCCGTCGCTCGGCCGGCGTGGCCATGAAACAGAAGACGCAAAACGTCGAGCTGACCAATTTCACCGAAGCCATGTACACGGCCCGCGAGTCGGCGATGGAGCGCATGCAGCGCTCCGCCCTTGACGCGGGAGGTCAAGGTGTGGTGCAGGTCAGGGTAACGGAAGGACCGATGAGCTTCGCCCGCCACGCCGTGGGCTTCACGGCGTGGGGGACCGCGGTGCGCCTGGTGGCAGACTCCCACCAATTCTTGCGACCCGAGCTGGTGCTCCCGCTCGACGACGCTGTTGTCACATTCGAGGCGCAGAGCCTCAGAGGAAAGTGAGGCAGTCCATGGACTGGGAGAGCTGGGCCAGGGCATTCGAATCCCTGCATGGTCCTGACGCATTTGCCACGTTGTTCGCACCGGATGGCGTCTTCTGCGACCCCGTCACCCCGTGGACCACCGACGTGCGCAAGGTAGCGAGCGACACCGACGCCATCTTCCCCGACTGGGCCCAAAAGGTCGAGCGGATCCGTGGCGGTGACGACTGGGCCGTCTTCGAGTGGACGGGTACCGGGACATTCGGCGGGGACGGCACCTCAGGCATCCCCATCGTCATGCATGGAGCGACCGTCATTGAAGTCGACCGTGACGGCAAGGTGAAGTCGTGGCGGGGCTATCTCGACACCAACGAGCCAATCCAGCAGATTCAGGCCGGCCAAAAGACCTGACCGGCCCACGCCGGTTCACGCCTGCTCGGCCACCGCTTTCACGTGGGCCAGGCGCGTGGCGTCGTACTCCTCGGCCGCCGTCTCGTCGTCGGCCATTTCGGCGTCGATGTCAACCTCGGCAAACGAGATCACGCCCATGTCCTCAAATGCCTTCCGGATTGGCGGTCCCCACAACCCGATGTCCTTGAGGATGGGGACGATGCGCATGAAGAGGTAGCTGCGGAACACCCGCAGGACCTCGCTGTTCTCGACATAGGTCCCCACTTCGGGTGGCAGGTCGAGCCGTTCCCATACTTCTTCACCCAAGAAGCGGTCGCGCATCTGGTAGCAGGCCTCGACGCAGAACTCCTCACGCTCGTGGCGCTCGGCCTGGGTGAGTTGGGGGTAGTAGTCCCGCAGCGCCAGCCTCCCGAACATGACGTGCCGGGCCTCGTCCTGCATGACGTATGCGTTGAGCGCCTTGGCCAGCGGCTCCTGAGCCATGTTCCGGATGACGCCGAACGCGGCCAGGGCTAGTCCTTCAATGAGGACCTGCATCCCGAGGTACGTCATGTCCCATCGGCTGTCGGAGATCACGTCGTCGAGCAGGCTCTTGAGGCTCTTGTTGAGGGGGTAGACCATCTGCACCTTCTCGTGCAGGTAGCGGCTGTACACCTCGACGTGGCGCGCCTCGTCGATCACCTGGGTGGCGGCGTAGAACTTGGAATCCATATCAGGCACGGTCTGAACGATCTTGGCCGTGCAGATGAGAGCACCCTGTTCGCCGTGCATGAACTGGCTGAAGCGCCAGGCCTCGAAGTGCCGGCGTACCTCACCCTTGCGGGCGGCATCCATCTTGTCCCACCACTCGGTTCCGAAGAGTGGGTTGATGTCGTCGGGCAGGCCGACCGGGTTCTCCAGATCGATCTCCTGGGACCAGTCCAGACGGTCACTGGCGATCCACTGGCGGCGGGTGCCCTTGTCGTAGAGACGCAGCAGCTGATCCCGGCCACCGGTGTAATCGAAGTCGAACATGGTGGTGGCGGGGGACGCAATACCCCACTTGGGCTCGAAGGCCATGTCGGAATCTGGCATGGTTGACCTGGTGGTCATGTGGCCCCCCCTGGGTCAGGTGATGCCAGCCCGCCGGTTGGTTCTTCCCGACGCTACGCCCTGTGGACGTGGTGTCAAGTGCCACGCTCTCGGATCGCCTGGAGCTCAGCGAAAATCGAAGGCCACCTTTATGGCACCGCTCTGCTCCTGGGTGGCCAGGGAACTGAACGCCTCTCGCCACTGGTCGAGGCGGAAGGTGTGGGTGAGCATCCCGCTGAGATCGATCCGCCCCGCTTCCGCCATCCGCAGATAGTGGGATATACCGTGCAGGCGGAGGCCCTCGACCTCTTCGATCCCGAAGGCGTTGGAGCCGACCCAGGAGATTTCCTTGAAGTACAGAGGGGACCACTCCCAACGTTCGGGCGCATGCACGCCACTCTTGACCATGGTGCCGCGTGCTTTGAGCAGCCGCACACCAATAGCGGCCGTCTCTCCCGTGCCCACGGTGTCGTAGACGACATCGATCCCGCCGGGGTGGGCCATCGGAAGCGCACCCGGGACCCTCTGGAGCACTCCACCGGACCAGGCGGCAGCCTCCTCCAACAGTTGTTCCACCGGGAAGGGGTGGACCACGGTGGCCCCGAGTCGCCGGGCCAGAGCCGCCTGGGCTGGAAAGCGGGCGACCACCATCACGTCGACGTCGGGGTGCAGGGTGCGCAAGATGGCGGTGGCCGTGGTGCCCAGGGCCCCGCCCCCGTAGACGAGAACCTTGCCGCCGGGTGGCGGTGGGTGGCGGGTGACGGAGTGCAGGGACACGGCAAATGGGTCGGCCAGGACGGCGGCCTCGTCGCTCACCGAGTCGGGTACCGGCAGCAGCATCGACTGGTGAGCCGGCAGGTACTCGGCGAATCCTCCCGGCGCATCCTTTGATGTGCCGGTGTGGATACCGGGCGCCAATGGTCCCTCGGTGAAGTGCCAGCACAAGCTGAAGTCGCCCTGGAGGCACGAACCGCAGGGTGGATCGATGCCCCGGGGCCCGCACGAGAGCCACGGATTGAGCACCACCCGCTGGCCCACCTCGACGGTGGTGACCTCCGGGCCCACTTCGACGATATCGGCCACCACCTCGTGCCCGAGAACGGTCGGGAAGGTGAAGAGACCGTTCAGGGCGCTGTCGGTGTAGTCGTCGCCGAAATCCATGAAGACCTGCTTGGCGTCGGAGCCGCAGATCCCGGTGAGGCGCGTCCTGGCCACCGCCCAGTCGCTCCTGATGGGCCGGGGTTGGGCCATCTCCTCCATGCGCATCGGCACCTGGGACAGCCCGACCAGCAATTGGTTGTCTTGATCTGGGGGAGTCCAGCGTTCGGGCCGTACCCCGTAGAGGAGGGCCTGCATCATATGGGGCAGGTGAGATCGTTGGTGCCCGTACTGGTGCAGGCGGGCGGGCCCCAGAATGGCGCGCCCACGATGATCTTGTGAGACGAGCACCACCATTTCAAACCTGGCGGAATGTCACTCATACGCTGGCTGCTTCCTACGCATTCGGTCTATTCGCCGATGAGCATACGAGGACCGCTTCAGCATCGCCTGTGGGGCTCATAAGCTTGGTTTGAACGTCACCCGGCGTAGGGGCAATGGCGACATCCTGAGTCACAACAGGCTCCACGCGCCTTGAGATACCCAGCCGTCAGCACGGACAGTCCCGACCAGGGGTCGATGTAGCTGTCCGCCCCGATGCTCAGCGCCTCGGCATGGGCTTGGATGATCTCCCTGTAGAGCGGGTGGCCTGGTGAGAGCCGATCCCGGTGTGGCTTGGCGAGCGGGCGATCAGCGCCTTTTGGCGACCGCCTTCTTGGCCGGGGCCTTGCGGACGACCTTTTTGGCTGCCGGTGCCTTCCTGGCGGGAGCCTTCCTGGCGGGAGCCTTCCTGGCGGGAGCCTTCTTGGCCGGGGCGCGTTTGGCCGGGGTCCGGGTCGCCGGAACCTTGGCTGCTGACACGGCAACCGTCTTGCCCGCACCGGCCACCGCCGCGTCAAGAGTGGGAAACGCGCCCTTGACGAGCTTGGGGGCAGTGGCCGGGGCCAGCACTGCGTCCTTGAACGCCTTGACCGCCGTGATGCGTGCCTTCTTGGATGCCTTGATCCTGATCGTCTCACCGGTGGCGGGGTTGCGACCCATACGCGCTGCCCGGTTGACTTTCACGAATTTGGCGAAACCCGGAATGGAAATTGGTTCTCCCTTGGCGACCACGGCAGTGACGACATCGGTGAATCCGTCGAGGACGGAGATCACCGTCTTCAGCTCGACGTCGGCCTGCACTGCGACTGCTCTTGCTAGTTCTCGCTTATTCATGGTCCACATTGTGGCCGAATCGAACACCGTGTGCACATTGAGAATGACCTTGGAGCCGGAGCGATCCGTTATGGGCGGGTCTGAGGGCACGAATCGAGCCGTTCCAGGCTCCCTCTGAAGTTCTCAAGCCGAGCCACAAAGCTCCTGGCACGGGCGTCCCGCGTGAACTTTGACCGGTCTCAATGTTCGTTTCCGATGAACCCACGACGATGCGGCAATCATGGGCGCTATGCGCCTACGTCACGGACCGTGTTGAGCCCAGTAGGGGCGTTCGCTTCGCCGCTTTTCGAGCAGAATGAACACCGTTCCCCATGGATCGGCAAACCAGGTGGTCCGAAGTCCCGCAACGTCGGCAATTCCATTTACCAAGAATTCGACACCACGCGTCGAAAGATCACGCCGGGTTTCGATGATGTCATCGCAGACCAGACCGATGTGAGTGATCCCACCTGTGACGATCGAGGGTGGGCCGTGCTGAGAGGCCACAATCTTCGCCTCTGGGTATTCGATGAGCTCAATCACGTGATCACTCGCTCTAAAACCGACAATGGCGGCTTTGACCACGACCGGCCCAGGTACCAGTTCTCCCATGTCGCGCTCAATCTCCGGTCCGGCCATGCGATAGGGCGGGGATAGCACCTCAAATCCCAGTACCTCGGAGTACCAAAGGGCGGCGGCCTCTACATCCGGGACACATACAGCCGCATGGGCGACGCCGACGAGCATCGAATTACCTCATCACCAGGGTGAATCCAGATTCGTCATGCACCTTCATGGCCTTTTCTGGGATCTCGCCATGCCGCGTGAGTTTCATCATTTCTTCAAAGTACTGAGAGGCCGGGTTGCAGATCACCATCACGGTTTTGCAGGCAGTGGCACATCAAGTGCCAGATAGACGCGGTCACGGAGTCGCTGATATTGCGCGTCGACGATCCATGACACGGTGGGCGGACCTTCGACGATACATGGTGGCTGAACGATCTCATCCTCGGTGAATTGATCACCAGTCAGATCCACGTCGATCCCTACGAGACGATTCCAGTAGTGGAAGCCCTGCCGCTCCCCACCTTTGAAATGCACCTCCGCCTCAAGCAACTGTCCACCCAACAGGTCCCGCACCACGAGAGCGGTGGCCGCACATTGACCGCGGGATGGGCGGTCCTGGCTCCAATTCGGGACGTCAATCGGGTCACAGGTGTCGAGGGCCCATGATTGGCGTAGTGCCATCTCCACTTCGTGAATTGTCAGTTCGCCCACGTTGCCATGGAATGTAGCGGCAGGGCTGAGTCCCCCCCCAGTCCGCAAGCCCCGCGCCAGACAACTGAGGGGGCACCAGGACGGTCCGGCCAGGATCCCCCTTGCGGTGGTTCTGGGCTCACCGGAGCTAATGGGGAACGGACAACTCGTAGCTCGCCCCGCATCTGGTCAATCACCTGCCGCAGGCGCATACTCAATCCCTCTGAAGACCCCGGAAACGCACGGACGATTTCGAAGGATGGGGTCACCACGAGGCCGATCAGGTTCGTAATATCCCACTCCTGTCGGGGCTGTCGTACCAGGCGTCACAGCCACCCGTCCATCCCCTTGAACCATGATGGCTGCTTGCAGGGCTTGCTGAACGGCCCCCGAAATTGGCACGTGAGAGGCTTCATCCCATCGAGAGCTCGCTCGGCCACTCGAAGATGGCACTTCACGGAGCGGTACGACTACTCGGTCTTCATTCCGAATCGAGCCATGAGCGCTCGCTCTTCTTCGGGGGACGGGGGCTGGTCACGGTTCCACAATTCATGGAGTCCAGCGAAGTAGGGGTCCATGGCCGGTGCGTGGATGACCAGAAGCCGAGCTTCGACGTCTCCTGCATTTCCGAAAGTATGTGCCGTGCCACGAGGAATGAGAACGAATCCCTCCGGCCCGACATTTAAATTCTCGCCCTCGACGACGACCGACACCTCTCCGTCCAGAACGAAATAGGCCTCTGAGCAGTTGGTGTGACGATGTGGTGGAGGCCGACGCCCTCGGGGCGGGAGAGTGCGCTCCATGAGCGAAAAGTCACCGCCGTTCTGCTGGGCGAGCGCTTTGAAGTACATCACACTGCCGCGAGCGCTATATCTCTGGTGTCCCTCACCTCTCCCAACGACACCCAGCATGAATGTCCGTCCTCCCCCAAGAATTCTAAGTCCAGCAGCACTGCTGGCGAAGTGTGCAGGGTAAGCCGGAAACATTTGTCGGACCAATCGGTCAGCGCTCTCAATAGAGGTCGGCGTGTGCACGTCTTCGGAGTACTGTGATCTCAGTGGCCAACATCGGCCAGTTCTCTCGCAGGCAGCGTGGTCAAGAGGGTGCAGGCGCACCCCTCCCGCTTCCGCCTGGGCCTGTCTCCAATGGTGAGTTCGTCCCAGCCGCCCCGACGGCTCGAGATCGATCGATTAACCGCCTCATCCGATCCACGATTGACCAGTCGGCGCAACGACGAGGCGTCGACCGCCGCCGCTTCCTTCAAACTGCGGGAGCCGTTGCACTCTCGCTCAGTGTTTTTGAGCTCGCGGGATGCGCCGCGCCGGCAACACGGGAGCAGGCACAGAGGTTAAAACGGCACGGGCCGGGCGGCACATTCTCCACTCCGCCCCCTGAAGACATCGCCGCATGTGAAGGCGCCCTCGCCAGCAAGGGCGAATTCATCTTCGACGTCCATACACACCACGTGATACCGAGCGGTCCATGGGTGCAGAATTCACCGGAGACAGTTGGGCTTGTCTTGGGCATGCTCCCACCTGGGTGTACGGACAGTGCACAACTCGACTGTGTTGATCGGGCCGCATACCTGCACGATCTCTTCCTGGCCAGCGACACCACGGTCGCGATGCTGACCGACGTGCCGAATTCCGGGCCGTCGAATGCACCAATTCCTTTTGCCAGCGCTCTTGACACCCAGCAGATCACAGGAAGTCTCGTGCGGGGTGGTGCCAGTCGCCTCCTGGTGGAAAACGTAATCGCCCCCAATGTCGGGCCAATCCAGTCCACGCTCGACGAAATGTCCAACGCTGTCGAATCCGGTCCGCCAGCCGCCTTCAAGGTGTACACCGCCTGGAGTCCAGATGGGCAGGGCTTCTCACTTACCGACCCGACGATCGGTCTTCCCACCGTGCAACACGCTCAAGACCTGGGAGTCAAGGTCTTCGTGGCGCACAAGGGACTCCCCTTGGTGAATTTCGAACCGTCGTTCAACCATCCTGACGACATCGTCGCCTTGTCACGGATGTTCCCGGAGATGAATTTCGTGGTGTATCACGCAGCGTGGGATCCTTCGCATGTCGAAGGCCCCTACGACCCGAGTGCCACGGTTGGTATCGATACCCTGCTGGCCGCACTTGACCGGCATGATGTCCCTGTCAATTCGAATGTATGGGCAGATTTGGGAACCACTTGGCGGCAGCTCCTCACTCAACCCGACCAGGCTGCACATGCTCTCGGGAAACTCCTCAACCGATTGGGCCAGCAAAGAGTGATGTGGGGTACCGATGCCATCTGGTACGGAAGTCCGCAGGCGCAGATCATGGCCCTGCGCGCATTTCAGATCACAGCCCAATTTCAGGACATGTTCAAATACCCTGAATTGACCTCTGAAGTGAAGGCCGGAATCTTCGGGCTCAACGCAGCGAAACTCTTCGGGGTGGATCCGGTGGCGACCCGTTGCGCGCTGACAATGGATCCTCTCAGCGCCCACATTGACGAGGCGTCCGATCTGCGAAGAGTCGGGGCAATTCCGACTGCGTGGTCTCCCCATGGACCGACGACTCGTCGCCAAGTCTTGAGCTGGTTGGCCTCTCCGACCACGACATGGACTCCCACATGACGCCGACAATGCCGCGATCAGTCGGCCGTATCAATTTCAGTCGAACAATGAGGAGTACCCGCGTGACGGGTTGTCACCGCATTGTTCACGATGGCAAGGCATCCCAGGGGAGAGATGGACAATCCGTCGAATCGTCTGCCTACCGATGCAAGGGCTACCGAGAAGTTGAGAAGGTGATTGCTATTGCGTAGTTCTACGGCGTGGCTCAAGTGGGCGATTGGATTCGTCAGTGTCGCCCTATTGGCGGGCGTCACCGTCCTGGTCGTGAGCGCCTCCATCTATAGCTCCCATGCCACGTCTTCGCCTTCGACCACTTCATCGCTATCCTCCTCAACGGAGTCGACGGCCCTCAAGACCGACATCACGCCACCGCACTTTGCTACACCGCAAGCAGCCATGACCTACCTTGCGGCTGCCTACAACGCCAAAAATACCGTCGACCTCAATCACGTCACGAATCCGGCAGCCCGCGCCCAACTCAACCACATGCATTCGATGGCAGTAAATCTCAAACTGGATCACTGCATTCGTCGTCCGGAAGGTGACTACGAGTGCACCTTCGATCACCAATTTCCGAGTTCAGACAGAACACGAGGTCCCGACCCCGGGCGCGCCGTGTTCCTGGTCGGTCCGGCCGCGACGCCCGGCTGGTATATGACGGTCTACGAAAGTTGCAATTGAACTTCCCGAAGAAATGGTTGCCCACATCCGGGAGCAGGATATGAAGGGAGAACCATCCCTCTTCATTGCAAAACGAGCCGTCCATGCCAGGTCCGACCCGTAAAGTCACCAAGCCATGATCATTTGGAACGACAGGCGGGGGCCTGGAACTTGGCCGAGTAGACCATTTGTCGTCACCCCGGGTCGAGTGGAAAAAGTCCACCGACGCGACCTTCCGAGTCAACTCATCGCCTGTCGAAGCGTTTCCAGAAAAGTGGAGGCGATGGGACTTGAACCCACGAACCTCCTGATTGCCAGGCCCGTGGAGACGGTGAGGTCAAGTGTGGTCGAGGTGGATTCTGGCAGTCGCGTTGGTTGGCGGGACCCCCCATATGAGGCCAGGTGAGGTTTGGTTAGGTCTCGCGCCGTGGAGTTGCTTTGACAAATCCATTGACATGCCAAGGGATTTGATTGCATCGCCGCACTTCGATGCCCGCCCCCTGGAAACCCTTTTTCTTCGATTTTCGGGTTGACTACGGCGACGATCACAGGGAGCCTCTCAGACGGCCTCAGGGGGCAATCAAGCCCCTCGGTAGCTCCGTGTCCGGCGCGGTTTTGACGCTTTCATCAGCTTCGCGCCGACCGTCATGACATCGGCACCGTTGCAGAAGCATCGATATCCGGGCCACACGACACTGCGAGAGCACGCGATGGATGTAGCGTACGAAGGCCTTCGAAACTTCGGACCAGGCACAGGAGAAGGCGTCCTCGAGGGTCCGCGGTCGGTGACCTGAACGGGAGTCGGTGAAGAATCGAAATCGAGTCGAAGGTGCCTCCACTCTAGGGGCAGCGATTGCGCTGGTCATCGTGTTCGCCGGCGGCTTCTCGGCCGTACCAGCTCTGGCCGCGTCCGGCTCCAGCGCTACCAACGGCTCCGCCTCCCCGGCCTCCCCCAACGGGGGCTCCCACGGCCGATTCCTCGGAGTCGCCGCGCATCGGGGTAGCGGCCCAGCAGCGGGGGCCAGCACCCAGTCAGCTCCGTATGACGGCGGCTCGCCGCCTCTCTCGTACCACAACGGCCCGGTGATGGCGTCGTCTAACGTCGGCGCGGCCACTGCCACCATTTACCCCATCTTCTGGGCGCCGAGCGGTTACAGCTTCTCCTCTCTCTATACCTCGCTCATCGGGCAGTACCTGACCGATGTCGCCGGCGCCAGTGGCCAGGCGACCAATGTCTTCTCCACCGACGCCCAGTACTACCAGAACGTGAGTAGCCAGCATGTGCACATCAAGTACTCGGTAGCGGTCGGGGGGAGTATCACAGACACCACGGCGTACCCGACGAGTGGTTGCCCGCCGGCCACCGGTTACACCAAGTGCATCGACGACGCCCAACTGCAGACCGAAGTGAGCAGTGTGCTCAGCGCCCACTCTCTTCCGGCGGACTTGGGGCACATGTACATGGTTTTCTTCCCGCCGGGTGTGAACACGTGCTTCGACACGACGAGCGCCTCCTGCGCGTCCAACGTCTACTGCGCTTATCATAGCTACTTCACCAGCGGCGGCCACAATGTCGCCCCCCTCTACGCGAACATGCCCTACGTCACCTCAGGCTGCGATTCGGGTGAGTACCCCAACGGGGACATGGCGGCCGACTCCGAGATCTCCATCCTCAACCATGAGTTCAACGAGACCATCACCGATCCGCTTGGAAGCGCCTGGTACGACAGCAAGGGCTACGAGATTGGCGACGAATGTGACTTCATCTTCGGATCCGCCTTAGGGAGCGCCGGAGCTCAGTACAACCAAGTGATCGGGTCCGACGACTACTACACCCAGGAGGAGTTCAGCAACGGCAACTTCGTCTCGAGCAGCAACCCGCCGAGCAGCGGGGCGTGCGTCCAGAGCGAAGAGCTGCCCACCGCCAGCTTCACTGTGAGCACGTCGAACGTTAATCAGGTGACCGTCAATGCCTCGGGTTCCACGGACGGCGACGCCTCCGGGGGCAGCATCGCCTCCTATGCGTGGGACTTCGGGGATGGCAATGGGGGGACGGGCGTGAACCCGACGCATATCTACGCGACGCCCGGCACCTACACGGTGACGCTCACGGTCACAGACGTGGACGGCTGGACAGCCGCCGCGTCTCATTCTGTGTCTCAGGCGGATTCCACCGTCACCACCCTGTCGGCCTCGCCCACGGCCCCGACCGTCGGCCAGAGTGTGACCTACACCGCCACCGTGAACCCTGTCCCCGACGGAGGCACCGTGGCCTTCAGCGACGGGACTAGCACCATCAGCGTCTGCGCAGCGCAATCGGTCAACACCTCCACGGGCAAGGCCACCTGCAGCGTCACCTATGGCACCGCCGGCTCGCACAGCATCGTGGCCACCTACTTGGGGGACACCAATTACTCAGGGTCAACATCGTCGTCTCTCCCCGTGACCGTGACCGCCACGGAAACCGTCACCACCCTGTCGGCCTCGCTCACGGCCCCGACCGTCGGCCAGAGTGTGACCTACACCGCCACCGTGAACCCTGCCCCCGACGGAGGCACCGTGGCCTTCAGCGACGGGACCAGCACCATCAGCGGCTGCGCAGCGCAATCGGTCAACACCTCCACGGGCAAGGCCACCTGCAGCGTCACCTATGGCACCGCCGGCTCGCACAGCATCGTGGCCACCTACTTGGGGGACACCGACTACCTGGGCTCGAGGTCGGGTGCGCTGGATAACACCGTGAGCCCCATCCCGAGCCGCGGCTACTGGCTGGTGGCTTC
>PNAT01000079.1 GCA_003169675.1 Acidimicrobiaceae bacterium | reverse complement strand
GAATTCCGCAAGTGCATCGAGTGCTTCATGTGCCAGGACGTGTGCCATGTCATCCGTGACCACGAGGAGAACAAGGCCAAGTACGCCGGGCCGCGCTTCTTCATCCGCTTCGCCGAGCTTGAGATGCACCCACTTGACACCAACGACCGCCGAGAACTGGCGCGCCAGAGTGCCGGCCTCGGCATGTGCAACATCACGAAGTGCTGCACCGAGGTCTGCCCCGAGCACATCAAGATCACCGACAATGCCATCATCCCGATGAAGGAGCGGGTGGTCGACGCCCACTACGACCCGGTGGCCTGGCTCGGGCGCACGATCCTGCGCCGTACGAAGAAGACAGCCGAAGAGGCCTCCGCCGGCTGATCCCCCGAGCCCGACCGACCGACCGACCGCCCGACCGACCAACCGACCAACCGACCAACCGACCATGGCCCGCTACCTCTCACCCGAGTGGGTGCACGCCTTCAATGCCGCGCTGAGCGGCCTCGACCTCTCTGCCGCCATCGCCGAGGCCGGGACAGGATCGCTCACCGCCTCTGACGGCCCCTTCGCCGTGGCTCAGGTGGTCAGCGACGCCCCCGATGGGCGCGTGCGCACGGTGCTCAGCGTGGATGCGGACGGGGTCAGGCTCGAAAGCGACCCGGACGATAAGGTGCCTTCCAACGTGACCATCATGGTGTACTACGACGACGCGCTGGCCATGGCCAGCGGCCGGCTCGATCCGGCCGATGCGCTGGCGACCGGGCGCGTGCGCATCCGCGGTGAGCTGGCCGTCCTCGTGGCCGGCCAGGCGATCTTGGCCGCGGCGGCCGTCCAACTCGGAGGGTCACTCGTTGACCTGACCGACTGAGCGCGCCGGGTGCGCCGTTCGTCGAGTCCTCCCTGGTTCGGCGGCCGCTACCAGGGACAGGTGGCCGTGGTCACCGGCGCCTCGTCCGGACTGGGCGTCCAACTGTGTCGGGACCTGGCTCGGGCCGGGGCCACGGTCATCGGCCTGGCCCGCCGTCGCGAACCCCTCGACGCCCTGGCCAAGGATCTGTCGGCACTCTCCAAGGGCTCGTCCACCATGGTCTGCGATGTGGCCGACACGGTCGCCCAGCGCAGCGCGTTGCAATTGATCGCCTCGATCCACGGGCCCATCGACATCCTCATCAACAACGCGGCCCAGGACCCCGGCATCCGCCTGGTCGACATCACGGAAGGTGATTTCCGCCACACCTTCGATGTCAATTTCTTCGCACCGGTGGCCGCCACCTTGGAGGTGCTTCCCTCCATGCTGGAGCGCGGGCGCGGCATCGTCATCAACGTGTCCTCGGACGGAGGGCGCTTGCCCGCTCCTGGACCGGGCGCCTACCCCTCCTCCAAGGCCGCCCTCTCCGCCTTCAGCGAGTCGATCTCCTATCGACTCGGGCCCAAGGGGGTGTCCACGCACGTCGTCTATCCCGCGTTCATGGGAACGGAGTTGGGGATGGGAGCCCTTGGGCGGGGACTGCGTAAGCCTCCGGGAATGGCCACCCGCACCGAGGAGACGGTGTCGCACCAGATCTTGCGGGAAGCCGGCGGGCCGGGCCTCGAGATCAGTGTCTCGAAGTTGATCGACGCCGCCATGTTGTTCCGCAACCTCATGCCCAGGACCTACCGTCGACTGCGAAGGAACTGGTAGGAGCGGGCCCAGCACAGGTCACCTGCCGGCGGTATCGTCTTGGGTACCGGCTCGCAGAGAGCGGGCCGCAGTTGGGAGGACGACGTGCATCAGCCGATCGACGACCACTTCCTGTCGAAGTACCGAGCTCTGCTGGACGCCGAGGATCTGGCGTTCGACGAACTCGAACACGCTTGTGAGGATGGCGACAGGATTCAGTTCGACAAGGACATGGTCGATTGGCAGAACGCACTGGCGAGCAAGCTGCACTTCCTGCAGAACGCAGGCATTGACGTGCGCCTCTCCGTTCCCACCTGAACAAGCAGCGGCGCGTCACGGGTCAGTCTGGCGTCGGTCCCACCGCGGCCGATGTGGCACGAGCAGCCACCTGGTGTACCGATGCACTTCATGCGGAGGGCGGTGACTGGAACGCGCCCATCCCGGGTCTTGAGTGGACGGTCCGCCAGGCCGTTGCCCACGCGGCCGAAGCCTGCCTATGGTACGCCATCGACCTGTCCGCTGGTGCCACCGAGCTGACCACAGTCGAGCAGCGGGTCAAGCCCGATGGCGAGCCGGCCGCACTGGTGTCGACCCTGACGACCTGTGCCTCCATGGTGGTGTCGGTGCTCCGATCAGTTCCCCCCACCCAGCGCGGCTACCACCCTTTCGGAGTGGCCGACCCGTCCGGCTTCGCCGCCATGGCATGTGACGAGCTCCTCATCCATACCGACGACGCCCTTCGCGGCTTGGGCCACGTCGTCGCACCGCCAGAGGATCTCTGTGCCCTGACCGTGCGCCGCCTCTTTCCCTGGGTCCCCGATGTGGGCGATCCTTGGGTTGAGCTGCGGTGGGCCAACGGGAGAATTGACCTACCCGACCGGCCCAGCTCGAACATGTGGCAGTGGCATTGCGCGCCACTCGCCGAATGGGACGGCATCAATCCCAATGCCTCGAGTGTCTGAGGGCTCAAACCAGGCCGACGGAGACGGACAGGCTGCGGATTGTCTCTTCGAAATAGAGCTCGGGATCGAGAATCGTATTGCGCCAGTGACCAAAGAGCTCAAGGCTGATCAGGCCGATCAGCGTGGTCCAGGCCTGCAATGCCGAAATCACCGTGGCGATGGGCATCCTGCCCAGGAGGGCGTCCGCCACCGGCGCCACGGCGTCCCTCAGTCCGTCAGCTACCTCAACCGGAGGTGTGCCCGGCTTCAAACTATGAGCCATCTCGGCATCCGTGATGGGTCGCACCAGGGCGGCAGCCACACGGGCATAAGGAACAACCGTGTCCTCCGGTGCCTGGTACCCCGGCACCGGGGTCCCGAAGATGAGGCTCCACTCATGGCGGTGGGCTAACGCCCAGTGTCGCATGGTCCGCGGCACGGCCAGCCAGCGCGCCGCGTCGCTCTCCTCGGCGGCGAAAGCAGCGGCCGACGCCCGTTCCGCCTCATCGGCCAGGGACTCATAGGCCGACAGGATCAGGGCGCTGAGGAGGGCGTCGCGACTCGAGAAGTACCGGTAGAGCGCCGAGGGTGCCATCTCAAGGTCTCGGGCAATGGAACGGAGTGACAGCAACGGCGCCCCATCTCGGGCCAGGTGGGTCCGGGCCACGGCCAGGATTTCCCCCGTCACTTCCTCACGGACCCTTTCTCGGGCTGACCGTGGCGCCGACATGGGCTCAGTCTGCAGGTTCCATTACGAGAACACAAGTACTTGACAAGAACATTGTTCTATATCAAGATCACTGTTCGCACACACGACTTCTCCATGGAGGCCCCGATCACCGTGACCACACTTGACCCGGCAACCCACTACAAGCGTCCCGATTGGTTCACCCGCAACGTCTTGAATCCCTTTCTCAACCTCCTGGTGCGCCTGGGAATCAGCGTGTGGGGTGCCAGGGTGTTGGAGCATCGGGGGCGTAAGTCCGGCCGCCTGCACCACACCCCGGTCAACGTCCTCACCACCGGCGACGCTCGGTACCTGGTGGCGCCGCGGGGCGAGACCGAATGGGTGCGCAACGTCCGGGCTTCGGGCGGGCAGCTGGTTCTGATCCTGGGTCGGCGCCGCCAAGCTTGCGTGGCCGAGGAGATCCCCGCTTCTGAACGGGCCACCATCCTGCGGGCGTACCTGTGCCGTTGGAAATTCGAGGTCGGCATGTTCTTCGAAGGCGTGGGACCGGACTCGACTGACGCTGAGTTCAATGCCATTGCCCCGCGTCATCCGGTTTTCCTGTTGCGCTGAAATCCCGGCCCCGCGGTGCGGAAATGGGCTAGACCTTGCAGTGCGGCTGAAGAATGGGGTGGGGCCCATGGTTGGAACGGAACACGACACTCCGGAGCACAGTCACACCAAGTGCGCCGGTGATGCCTCCCTGGGACACCGCAATCTGATCTCGTACAGCCGCGCGCTGGCGTGCTGGGGAAGCCTGGGCGGCTTCGACGAGGAGGAGGGCGTCCTGGCCTTTGCCGGCGGCTCATGGATCCCGGTCATCGGCAACGGCGCCTTTCGCACCGACAACACGGTCTCTCCCACCACGCTCGTCGACAGAGCCGACAATTTCTTCGCTGGACGCCAGCGGGGTTACAGCGTCAAGGTGCGCGACACCGGTCAGGACGACGATCTGCAAGAGGAGTGCGGGGCACGGGGCCTGGTTGCCTACGGCGAACCGGTCCCCGAGATGATTTGTCACAAGTTGCTGCCCGTTCCCGACCTGGCGCAGGGTCTGCGGTTGCACCAGGTGACCGACGCCGGAGGCATCACCGCCTTCACCAACGTCAACACGGACGCCTATGCCACCTACGGCATGCCGGGAGATGTCCTGCCCGACATTTTCGACCAGCCCGATGTGGTGCTGGCCGACCCCGACACGGTCATTGTGGTGGCCTACCTCGATGATCGTCCGGTGGCGGCCGCCCTCACCTACTTCAGTGACGGCATCGCCAGCCTGCAGTGGGTGGGGACCGTAAGCGACGTGCGTCACCTGAGCCTGGGCCGTGCGGTGACGGTGTGGGCCACCAATGTGGCGTTCGAGCGGGGCGCGATGGCGTGCACCCTGCAGGCCTCACCGATGGGGCAGCCGCTCTACGCCGATCTCGGTTACCAGACGATCTACCACTATCGAGATCTCGTGCGTTGGACGGCGCCAACGATCTGACCGAGCCGCGTGTTCAGAATTCGAGGACGAGGCGTCCCCGTATGCCACCACGCTCGAGGAGGCCGTGCGCTTCCGCGGCGCGTTCGGCCGGGAGGGTCCGGGCCACTCGGAGCGTGACAAGTCCGTCGGCCGCGAGTTGCCGCAGACCATTGAGCTTCGCCTGCTCGCCGACATAGTTGCGCACGAAAATCGGACGACACGTGATGCCGCGGACGTCTCCGGGATCGAAGCCACGCAGGGTGACCATCCGACCGCCATCCCTGACCGCCCCGACTGCCGATTCGTTCATCAGCGCGGCGTCGACGAGCGCGTCGACCCCTTGTGGGAGGACAGTGCGCACTCGTTCGGAGTAGCCGTCGCCTCGGGCAATGACCACATCCGCCCCCAAGCCCTTGACCAGGTCAACATCACCAGATGAAGCGTCGGCCAGGACACGCAAGCCTTCCACCTTGGCCAGTTGCACGACGTACCCGCCGACCATGCCGGCGGCGCCGGTGACCGCCAATGTCTGGCCCGGCTCCATGGCCAACACGTCGAGCGACATCCGGGCCGTGAGCCCGTTCATGGGAAGGGTGGCCGCTTCCACATCCGTGGCTCCCTCCGGCCTCCGGACGACGGACGTCGCAGGGACCACGACGCGCTCTGCATACGCGCCATGAGGGCCCAGGGGCAACACGATCGCCATCACATGGTCGCCGAGACTCACCTTCGTCGCCACGTCCTCGCCGATCTGATCCACCACACCGGCGGCCTCCATGCCCGGCACGTGAGGGAGGGCCACATCGCGGAGCCTTTTCGCTCGCTCGCCATGACGCAGCTGGGTATCAGTCGGATTGACGGCGGCCCCGTGCACCCGTATGCGTATCTGCCCCGGTCCGGCTTCCGGGTCCGGGAGCTCCACGATGTGCAGCACCTCGGGCCCGCCGAACTCGGTCAACCCGACGGCTTTCATGAACAAATCACCCGGTGGAGAGTACCTACTCGCTTGGCCGGCCGGGCACGCCATCGATCTCCGTCGGGCCGGGAAGGAGCGTTTCCGGGGGCTGACGACCCCACAGAATCAGCGTCCGGGCCGCCGGGTGTAGGCGGACCCGCTCCGGGGCGAGGTCGCCGGGCCCGGCGAAACGAAGATGGCGGTGCCCATCCTTGGTGGCGACCACCACGTCGGGTGCTCCGTCACTGTGGAGGGCCACGCTCCCTGCCCGCGCTGCCCAGGGCAACGGGGGGAGCACCCGAGGTTCCATGGGCTGGACACACTCGATCACGTGCGCCACCAGAGCGGGATCGGCCAGGGCGTGCTCGTCAATGTCATCCCCACCAGTGATGTCCCACCGGTGCAGGACGAGTTCACTGCGAACATGGGTGATCACCTGATCGACCGTGAGAAGACGACCGGTGAACATCACGGGCGCGGACCGGCGCTCGATGGCGTCGGCCAAACGAAGGCCTTCGACGACGAGCGCACGTCGCAACGCTCCGTCGCCCAACGTGCGAAAGGGTTCCTCACGTTCGGAAAAATCCCGAGTTGGACGGGAGGTGCGGGCCTCCAAGAGTCCCGCCAGTTCCAGCGCTCCGGCCGCCAGGTGGGCCACGAGTTCGTGCACGCCCCATTGGCCACACTGTGTCAACCGGTCGGGCGCCGCGTGGCGCAGCGTCAAGAGAAACGCGCGCAGTTCAACCGCGGCCGGCGGCCGGCGCATCGCGACCAAACCGGGTCCTCCCGGCAGGCCCATGACCATTCTGGCCAGGGTGGGACGTATCGGGGTCGGCGTGGGTGCTCGCATTGGTAGTCAGGGTAAGGAACGGGACGGCACCATGCTGGCGGAAATCGGACATGGTGGTCGCCGGCGGTCAGACCACGGTGATGGGCCCTCCCCCGTTGGCGGCCGAACGGTAGGAGGCATCGACCAGCCGGTGGGCCACCAACGCTTCGTGGAGGCTCGGCTCAGGCACATGGCCATTGGCGACCGCGTCGACAAACATGCGGTCCGCCTCGACGTAGGGGAGCACGGCGAGCCCGACTTCGTCGTCGCCCAATGGGATGTCAGCCACCCATGGGGGGGACGGGCAGGCGAGCACCTCGCTCCCATCGCTGGTCTGCAGGTGGAGGGGACCGCGGAAGTCGTTGTCCAGCCAGATCATGCCCTCCTGGCAGAAGAGCTCGACGCGCCGGGTGGAACCCCGGCTCATGATGCTGTGCCACACACTGGTGAGGTTGGCCTCCAGACCCGACACAAATGAGAGCGCCACCGTGGCCCGATCCTCAATGCCTTCGTGGCCGGAGTAGTTCGCCGTGCCCCCACGGACTTCTTCGATCTCTCCGAAACAGAAGCGCAGAATGTCGACGTCGTGAATGGAATGCTCAATGAGGCATCCGCCTCCGGACTGAGCCACATCGGCGCGCCACGTGGATCGGTAGGTGCCACTGGTGGGGAAGTACTGGTCGTCGCGGAATATGGCCGCCATCGGTCGCCCCAATCGGCCGGAACTCACCAGGTCGCGCAAGGCACAGAAAACCGGTGCCGTACGCAGCACCAGCCCCGATTGGGAGGGTACCCCGGCCGAGTGCACGGCATCGACCAACGCCTGGGCTCCGGCCAGGTCGGTGGCCAGTGGCTTCTCGCAGAAGATGGGACGACCGGCGGACAGCGCGGCGTCGACCGCACCGCGGTGCGCCGACGTGGGCGTGCAGATCCACACGGCATCACAGCGCGCCATGACCGCGGCCGCACTTTCCACCACGGTGGCGCCCAATACCTCGGCAAAGCCCCGGGCTCGCTTCTCACTTCGATCATGGACGACGTCAATGGAGGCGTCGATCACGCCGACATCGATCAAGGCCTTCAATCCCAGACCGTGGGCCCAGGCGATCAGGCCGGTCCCGACAAATCCGATCCGCACCACGCCGGGGACACTAGGCCAGCGCTTCAGTGGATGCGTTCGTGTCCACTCAATGCATCAATGAAGCGGGAAGCCACGGTGACCAACAAGGAGATCTCATGGCGTTCACGCCGCCTGATGGCGACCACCCTTCCGCCACACACGGTGAGCCCGGTCTCGGGGACGGACTCAATGAAGACACCCGAGCTGGTGGTGTCATTGGCCGGATCGGCGCCGCTGCGAGATCCCTCGGCGAAAGCGGCCACCCACTGCATCGTGGGCACGTCACCGTGGACCTCGATGAAGCTCTCCTGCTCCAGGTCGGCCAAGGCCACCCAGGAGAGATCAAAGAGGTCGTTGAGCTGGCCCAAGAGGGCGTTCATGGCGGCGGTCGACGTGGCGCCCTGCAAGATGGCGGCGGCCGCACCCAGCACGGAGTCCTCCCGGTCCTGGACTGCCGTCAGGAGTTCCTTGACCTCCTCGACCCCGGCGCCCGGAACATTGCGCACTCCGAGGCAGACGGCGTCGACGGCGCCGGGCTCGTCAGGCAGTTCGACCACCAATTCGTCGATGGCCACGCCGGCCTCACGCTCGAGCACCTCGAGTCCGATGACGTTGCCGTTCACGGCGCCGATCTCGGCGGCGACCGCGCCGAGCACCCCGGGGTGGTCGGGCAACCAGATCCGCATGCGGGCCAGCATGTTTCAGTGTGTCCTCGTGATGCGGACGGTGGCATGCATGGAGTGTTCCGCGTTGCCGGCGTAGATCCCTTTGACCGGCGGCACGTCGGAGTAATCACGCCCGCGGCCTACGGCCACGTGCCGCTCTCCGACAGGGCAGTCATTGGTGGGGTCATAACCCCACCACTTGCCGGTCCACACCTCCACCCAGGCGTGGCTCTCGCCGGTGATCTCCTCGCCGATGGTGGCATCGAACTCGGGATGGAAGTATCCGGAGACATAGCGTGAGGGCAGCCCGGCCGACTTGGTCATGGCCAGCGCCAGGTGTGCGAAGTCCTGGCAGACGCCGGCGCCGTCGGCGAAGGCCTCGTTGGCCGACGTGTGCACGTGGGTGACTCCGCGCACGTAGCTCATTGCGTTGTGGGTGTGCTCCATGATCCGGCGTGCCGTCTCCAACGGCCGGCCCGTCCGCAGCCCGGCCGCCAGTCCGACAAGCTCCGGTCCCGGCGCGGTGTACAGCTTGTGCGACAGATAGTCGGACATGGTCAGCGCGGCGTCTTCTACCTCATCCCAACTGCAGTCCTCGGGCTCGTCGGGCTGCTGGGTATCGATAAGCCCGGTGCCCTTGATAGAGAGCACGTCATGGCCCCGGTCGATATTGAAGGCCACCACCTGAGTGCCCCAGTAATCGACATAGGAATACTGCTGGGCCACCGGGGTCGTCACGATCTTGGTCTCGAGCGTGGTCTGGCGATGCTCGGTACGCGGCGTCAGACGCAGCTCGTTGTAGGACGCCCGAGCTGGCGCGTCGTAGTCGAAGCGGGTCTCGTGGGTGACCCGCAGGCGCCAGCCGTCGGCCCGGCTCACGCCCCACCACCTCCCTGCCGCCACTGGGTTGGGAGATCCTGGGCGAAGTAGCGCCGCGTCACGGCGTCGCTGACCGAGGAGATGGAGGCCTGCAACCGTTCGAGGCGCGTCTCCAGGCCGCGGGCCAAGGTGGCCGGTGCGGAGTACTCGAGTTCGGCCCGGGCCAACCCGACCAGTCCCCGGGCGTCCTCCCAGGTCCCATCGCGTCCGGCGTTGATCTGGTCGAGGCACTCCTCGGCCAGGGTGAGCGATGCGAAGGCGGAACGGGGAAACAGGCGGTCGCGCAGCAGGAAGTCGAGAACCCGGCCGGGTTCCACCACCCCTTGGGACAGGCGAAGGTAAGGCTCGTAGCCACCACAGGAGCGCAGCAACATGACCAGGCCACTGTCGAAGACCTCGTCGAAGGCCACGGTGGCCAATTGGCGGGCCACAACGTCGGTCCGTTCCAGGCAGCGTCCCAGCGTGAAGAACAACCACGTCTGGTCGCGGCTCATCATGGTGTCGGCCAATCCCATCATGCCGGCGCACCGGGTCTTGACAAATGAGAGATACGGTGCCGGCCCGACCCGGAGGCTGGCCTCCCACTGGCGGGGCAACTCGGACCAAGTGGCGTTGATGTGCTCCCAGAATTCGACCGGTACCACATGGCGCACCGCCCGTGTGTTCTCACGCGCCGCGGCCAGGGCGCCGGCGATGGATGACCGGCTCTCCGGATCCGTGGCCAATCGCTCGGTAGCCTGCCAGAGGGTCTCGCTCTGCACGTCGGGCATGCCCATCACGGCCAGGAGCCGGCCGGCCGCTTGCGATCCTTCGACATCGCTCTGTTCGAGAGCCTGGTAGACCGCCACGTCGAGGATGCGTGCGGTTCCCTCGGCACGCTCGACGTACCGCCCGACCCAGAAGATCGACTCGGCCACCCGGCTCAACAGAGCGCGCGTCATGGTCGGTGCTGCTGCTGTTGTTGCTGCTGTTGGACGCCGTTTTCGGACTCGCCACGCGGTCCGGAATCCATGGGCAGGCTGGCGCTGAGGGGTGCGGCCTGGCGCGGCGGCAAGGCGGGGGCGGACGGTCCACCCCCGACCACCCAGGTGTCCTTGGAGCCTCCCCCCTGGCTGGAATTGACCACCAACCCCCCTTCTTGGAGGGCCACCCGAGTCAGGCCTCCCGGCAGGACCCACACGTTCTCACCGTCGTTGACGGCGAAGGGGCGCAGGTCCACGTGGCGCCGGACCATGGAGTTGCCAACCCAGGTGGGCGAGGTGGACAGCGCGACCACCCGCTGGGCGATCCAATGGCGGGGGTCATCATCGACCTCTTTCGCCAGCTCATCGAGTTCGGCAGCGGTGGCAGCAGGCCCGATGACCAGTCCCTTGCCGCCCGAACCGTCCACTCGCTTGAACACCAGCTCGTCGCGGCGCCTCAGGGCATCGGCGCGCACCTTGGAATCCTGGAGGTGCATGGTCTCCACGTTGTGGAGAATGGGATCTTCCCCCAGGTAGTAACGGATCATGGCCGGCACGTAGGTGTAGACGAGCTTGTCGTCGGCCACGCCGTTGCCCACGCCGTTGGCGATGGTGACCCGTCCCGCTCGTGCGGCATTGAGCACACCGGGACAGCCAACCAGGGACTCGGGGCGGAACTGGAGCGGATCGAGATACTCGTCGTCGATGCGCCGGTAGATCACGTGGACCGCGACCTCGCCCTCGGTGGTGCGTAGGTAGACGTCGGTGCCGTGGCACACCAGGTCCCGTCCCTCGACCAGGTGCACCCCCATCAAGCGAGCCAGCAGCGCGTGTTCGTAGAAGGCCGAGTTGTGCACGCCGGGCGTGAGCACCACCACGGTCGGGTCCTGGACCGACGTCGGGGCCGCACGGCGGAGCGCGCTGATCAGGTGGGCCGGGTAGTCCGTCACCATCTGGATGGGTTGGCCCCAGAACAGCTCGGGCAGCACTCGGGCCATGGCGGCCCGGTTGGCCAGGACGTAACTGACACCAGACGGGCTGCGCACGTTGTCCTCGAGCACACGGAACTCACCGTCCTCGTCGCGGATGACGTCGATGCCGGCCACGTGGATGCGCACGCCATTGGGCGGCGAGAACCCGTAGGCGGCTCGCACGAACCCCGGTGAACTGGTCACCACGTCATGGGGAACCAGGCCGTCGCTCACGATGCGCGCCGCGCCGTAGACGTCGGCCAGGAACATCTCCAGCGCCCGGACGCGCTGGGCCACGCCGTCAGAGACTCGGGTCCACTCACGAGAGGTGAAGATTCGGGGCACCACATCGAGGGGGAATGGCCGCTCTTCCCCGTCGAGGTCGAAGGTAACCCCCTGATCCATGAAGGCCCGGGCCAATCGGGTGGCCCGGGCCGAGACGTCGTCGGGGCCCATCTGGGCCAGGGACGAGGCCACGCCGACATAGGGCGCTCGCGCCGACCCATCCCGGCCGACCATTTCGTCAAAGGCAGCCTCCGTCAGGCCGCGTGCCTCCGCCCCGTATCCATCGAACAGATCACCCACTCCGGTCAGCGTGGCAGACCTGTGTTTCGCCGGGGTTTCACCGCCGCGAACGGCCGATGACGGTCACTCCGACCCCCAGGCACGATCAGAGCTCAGCCCGGAAGTAGGTGGAGGTCAAGGACCCGCGGTAGGGCCCGCCGTGACTACCCAATCAGACCGAGCTCTCGCACGTCGTGGCGCTCCCCGATCAACTCTTCGGTGGTGAGCGCGATGCGCTCCATGGCGAAATCGTCGTGCGTGAGGCCCTTGACGACCGACCAGCTGCCCCGACCGTCCGCGATGACAGGAAAGCCGAATTGCAGGCCCTCGGGCACCCCGTACTCCCCCGTGCTGGCCACGGCCACCGAGACGCAGTCACCCACCACCGTCGTCGTGCGCAATCCGACCACGGTATCGATGGCGGCGGCGGCGGCCGAGGCGGCCGAAGAGGAGCCGCGGGCGTCGATGATGGCGGCGCCGCGCTTTTGCACGGTGGTGATGAAGTCGCCCTGCAACCATGCGTCGTCGTTGATCACCTTGGGCGCGGGATGGCCACCGATGCGTGCGTTGGCGAAGTCGGGGAATTGGGTGGCCGAGTGGTTGCCCCAGATGGCGAGGTTGGTCACGGAGGCGACGGGTGCCGCTGCCTTGTGGGCCAGTTGAGCCTTGGCGCGGTTCTCATCGAGACGGGTCATGGCGAACCAACGGTCCGCCGGCACGTCGGGGGCGTTCGAACGGGCGATCAGGCAATTGGTATTGCAGGGGTTGCCGACCACCAGCACCCGGATGTCCGAGGACGCGTTCTCGGCAATGGCCCTGCCCTGGGGCTTGAAGATGCCACCGTTGACACTGAGCAGGTCCCCCCGCTCCATGCCGGCCTTGCGGGGCACCGAACCCACCAGCAGGGCCCACGAGGTGCCGTCGAACGCCGTCTTGAGGTCGGAAGTGGCGACAATGTCGGTGACGAGGGGGAACGCGCAGTCGTCGATTTCCATGACCACGCCATTGAGCATGCCCAGCGCCGGTTCGATCTCAAGCAGGCGCAGGACGATGGGCTGGTCCTGGCCCAGCAGCTGGCCCGAGGCGATGCGGAAGAGGAGCGAGTAGCCGATCTGGCCGGCAGCGCCGGTCACAGTGACATGGACGGGTGACTTTGCAGCCATGGTCAGGTGGTCCTTTCTCGGTGCGCCGCGGGGGTACGGCGAGGGTGTGGTCCCGGTGGCTCAGAGCCGGTCAACGATGGCGGAGGCGAACTCCGAGCACTTGACCTCAGTGGCGCCCTTCATGAGGCGGGCAAAGTCGTAGGTCACGATCTTGTCGGCGATGGTGGCCTCCAGGGCGCGCACGATGTCGGCGGCTGCGTCGCCCCAGCCGATGTGCTCGTACATGAGGACGCCGGAAAGCAGCACCGAACCGGGGTTGACCTTGTCCTGTCCGGCGTACTTGGGGGCGGTGCCGTGGGTGGCCTCGAAGAT
>PNAT01000087.1 GCA_003169675.1 Acidimicrobiaceae bacterium | reverse complement strand
CCGCCGAGGCGGCCGACCTCATCGGCATCGAGCGGCAACGAGGAGGTGAGGTAGCGGCTGAAGATCTGGGCCGCGGCCTCTTCGTTGGGGCGTTCGATCTTGATCTTCACCTCGAGGCGGCCGGGACGCAGGATGGCGGGATCGATCAGGTCCTCCCGGTTGGAGGCCCCGATGACGATGACGTCGCGCAGGGATTCCACGCCGTCGATCTCGGCCAGGAGCTGCGGCACGATGGTCGACTCCATGTCCGAGCTGATGCCGGTGCCGCGGGTGCGGAACAGTGACTCCATCTCGTCGAAGAAGACGATGACCGGCATGCCCTCGTCGGCCTTCTCCCTGGCGCGCTGGAAGACCTGCCGGATCTGGCGTTCGGTCTCCCCGACGTACTTGTTGAGCAATTCGGGCCCTTTGATGTTCAAGAAGAAGCTGCGCACGTTCTCGTCGCCCGTCTTCTCGGCCACCTTCTTGGCCAGCGAGTTGGCCACCGCCTTGGCGATGAGGGTCTTGCCACAGCCGGGCGGGCCGTAGAGGAGGATGCCCTTGGGCGCCGGCAGCGAGTACTCGGCGAAGAGCTCGCGGTGCAGGTAGGGCAACTCGACGGCGTCCGTGATGGCCTCAATCTGAACGTCGAGCCCGCCCACGTCGGCGTAGGTGATGTCGGGCACTTCTTCGAGGACCAGGTTCTCGCTCTCGAGCTTGGGCAGCTTCTCAATGAGGAGCTGGGTGCGCACGTCCATGAGCAAGGAATCGCCCGGGCGCAGCTTGGTGCCCAGCATCTCCTCGGACAGCTCGGCCACCCGCTCCTCGTCGGCCCGGGCGAAGACTACACAGCGGCGCTTGTCGTCCAGCTGCTCCTTGAGGGTGACCACCTCGCCTGAGAATTCCCCGTCCCGGACCAGCACGACGTTGAGGCTCTCGTTGAGGACGACTTCATTGCCCTTGCGGATGACGCCCGGGTCGATGTCGGGGTGGAGGCTGACCCGCATCTTGCGGCCCCCGGAGAACACATCGACCGTGCCGTCCTCGTTGACGCCCAGGAACGTGCCGTAGGCCGCCGGGGGCTGGGTCAGCTTCTCGACCTCTTCCCGCAGCGCCGCCAGCTGCTCCTTGGCCTGCTGCAGGGTGAAGGTCAGCTTCTCGTTCTGCGAGGTGGCGTGGGCCAGCTGGCCCTTGGACTCCAAGAGGCGCTCCTCGAGGGCCTGCACCCGGCCGGGGCTCTCGTGGAGGCGGCGGCGGAGCGCGTGGATCTCATCCTCGGCATCGGCCAATTCGGCCCGCAATGCCTCGGCCTGAGCAGCCACTTCGTTTGGGGTGGAGGTCACTGCGTCTCACCCTAGCCCTGCCTCCGGGCAACGAGCCCGCAACCCCGATGCACCGGTGATGCGTGGCCGGGCGAGTACCATGAAGGGGCCTGCGGTCCCATGTTGACGGCTCGCACGATGCCTCGGTACGGTCCCCTGGTCCGGTCTGGCGGCACGACAGACAGAGGAGAGCGACAACCACATGAAGGTCTGGATCGACCAGGATCTCTGCACAGGGGACGGACTGTGTGAGGAGATCGCGCCGGCCGTGTTCACCCTTCTCGACGATGGGCTCGCCTACGTGAAGGAAGCGGACTCGGTGAAGAACGAGCCCGGTGGCTCGGCCGGGATGGCGGCCGTGCCCTCGGACCTCGAGGAAGCCGTCGTCGAAGCCTCGGAGGAATGCCCCGGAGAGTGCATCTTCATAGAGCGCGACTAGGAGACTGATGATTTATTCGCATTCGGCGAGGGCCCTGTTTTCCACAATCCTCCACGATTGCTGTAGAGGCCATAAGAACGCCTTGGACGATGAATATGACCACGTTTGAGCGGGGTCGCAGACGTGCCGCCGCTTAAATCAACAGTCTCCTAGCCGGTCTGGCGCCAGCTGCGCCGCTACGCACTGAGCCGGCGCGCCGTGGTCAAGAATCCGGTGTGCCCCACCATGCGGTGGTCCGGCCGCACCGAGCGCGCCTCGACATGCCAGGTCCGTCTCATGATCTCCTGCGTCTCGGACAGTCCGAACGGAACCCCGGCGTCGTCCAACGCTTGGCGCAACAGCGCCGTCTGGTTGATGGTGGGGAGATAGGCCAGCAGGATGCCACCAGGTCGCAGTGACGTGGCGGCGGCGGGGATCACCTTGTGGGGCTCGGGCATGTCGAGCAGGATGCGATCCAGGCCGACCTCGTCAATCCCCTCGGTCACGTCCCTGATCTCAATCCGGTACGGCATGTCGGGCCCGAGCGTGGCCGTGACGTTGGCCCGGGCCCGCTCCGCGAAGTCCGAGCGCAGCTCGTAGCCCACCACCGTTGCTCCGGCACGCAGGACGGTCATCGACAGCGCGCCCGAGCCGACTCCCGCCTCCAGCACACGCTGGCCGGGCCCGATGTCGGCCGCGATGAGGATGGCGCCCAGGTCCTTCGGGTAGATGACCTGGGCGCCCCGGGGCATCTTGAGCACGATGTCGCTCAGGGTGGGGCGGAGCACCAGGAACTGGCGACCGGTGGAGCCGGTGATCATGCGCCCCTCGTCCCCACCGATGATGTCATCGTGCGTGAGCACACCGGCGTGGGTGTGAAAGGTGGCGCCGGACATGAGGGTGAGCAGGTAACGTCGCTCCTTCGGATCGATCAGGAGGACCCGCTCACCCGCCTCGAGGGCGCCGTGCACGGGGATCAGGATTCGTCGAGCGTGCTGACGTTGCCGTCGCGCACCGAAATGAGCACCTGCTCGCCGGGAGAGATCGTGAGGGTCGACACCGCCCCACCCTGGTCCCCCAGCGCCCGGCGCAGGACGAAGGCGGCGGCGGCGAACAGGAACCAGTACCAGTTGCCGGCGATGCCTCGACGCACGCCGGCCCGCAGGAGGCGACGGAGGATCATGTCCATCGTTAGAGGCGTCGGATCTCGACCACGGCCGAACGGCTGCGGCCACGGCGGCGACCAGCCAGGAAGGCCAGTGTGATCACCGTCAGGGCCACGGCACCGGCCACCGCCAGGCCCTTGGGGGCCGCGGCCCGCGCCGTGGCCTCCCCCTCCCCCATCACCTGGGAGTAGGCCGCCTGCAGGTCTTCTCGGGTAATCAGCCGTCCATTCGTCCCGGGCCGTGCCATCAGGTACTTCCTTCCTCTCTCGACGTCTCTGGTTCGAGGCCTTGTCGGGCCTTGACCTTGGGGAGCTTCTTTTCTGCGGGTCCGGCGAAGATGCGCCACGCCGCCACGCCGATCACACCGAGACCGAGCACCGTGACGGACAGGTAGGGCACCCAGGACCAGCTGCCCCGGAGCGAGGTCCCGGTCTCCTCCTGGAGGAGCCGCAGGACGCCGACGAGGAGCATCAAGATTCCGAAAGCGAGGCACAGCGAGCCGGCGATGCCGTAGCGCAGGAAGCGACCCAGGCCCTTGAGGGGCTCCAGGGTCTCCTGCTTGAGGTAGTCGACGGTCAGCTTGAAGGCATCGTCACCGGAGCGGCGCAGGCCACGCTTGTCGCTGTCCGAGCTGGTGCGCAGTGGTCCCATGTGGCCCGCCATCCTGGTCGCTTGGCCGCACCGTTGCAAACACCGGGCGCCGCTGGCTCAGGTGCGGTCCTTGAAGATGTAGGTCGACGTGGCCCGGGCCACCACGAGCGGGTCGGCCCTCCCGGCGATCGTGGCCGTCACCGTGGCCTCGACGAAGGCCACCTGTTCCCCGCCTGACACCACCTCGGCCCGGCAGATGAGCTCGGACGGGATCGGGACGGCGGCCAGGAAGCTGACCTTGATTTCGGCGTTGGCCACGAAGACGCGGCGCCCCTCGACGAAGGTGACCGCGGCGGCACCCATGGATGAATCGGCGAACGCGCCGAGGAGCCCGCCCTGCATGATGCCGGCCGTGTTGGCGAAGCGCTCGTCGGCGCGCATACGCCAGGTGCAACGTCCCGGCGTCGCTTTATCGAGGCAGGTCATGCCCAACGTCAGGTCGCTGTTGGGAGGCACCTGCATGCGGGACGGCATCGGGTGTGAGGTTAGGTGAGGAGTGACTTCTCTGACGGCTGAAGCCGCCAGCTTATTCTCAGGTTGCGTGGGCGACCGGACGGGCCAGTCCAGCCCGGAGGATGTTGCGGGCGGCGTTGATATCGGCGTGGGCTTCATGCCCGCAACCCCGACATCGGAAAATCGCCTGGCTGACGCGGTTGCCAGGGTCCACGTGCCCGCATTCAGCGCACGTCTGGCTGGTGTGCCGGGGATTCACGTCCATGACTGTGCGTCCAGCCTCTTCCGCTTTGCCGCACAGAATCGAACGGAACTGTCCCCAGCCCGCATCGGTGATACTTCGGTTCAGGCCGCACTTGGCAGCCACATTGGTCCCGGGGTTCTCCTCGGTCCCCTTGGCCGACCGGACCATGTTGGTGATGGAGAGGTTCTCGACGCAGAGCACGTCGTAGGTCTCGACGAGGTCCCGGGCCACTTTGTGGTGGAAGTCGCGTCGCTGGCTGGCCACCGTGCGGTGCCGAGCGGCAACAACGTCTCGGGCCGCCGTCCGGTTGTTCGATCCCCACCGCTTGCGGGCCAGGACCTGCTGGGCCCGGGCCAGGCGTTCGGCGCCCGCCCGGCCATGCCGGGGATTGGCAATATGCAACCCGTCCGAGGTGGTGGCGAAGCTGGCGATCCCGATGTCGATGCCCACACTTCGCCCGGTCGGCTCAAGGGGCTTTCTCGGTACGTCGTCGCAAGAGAGCACGAGGAACCACCGGCGGCCCTCCCGCTTGACCGAGATCGTCTTGACCCGGCCCTCGACCGCCCGATGCACCGTGGTCTTCACGTGCCCGATCCCCTGGAGGTAGACGCGGGAAGCCTCGGGGTGCCAGCGGCACCCGTCGCCGTCTTTCGGCCACTCGACCGAGTCGAACCGGTGGGCGGGCTTGAACCGAGGGTAGCCGGGTTCCTCCCCGGCCTTCACCCGACGGAAGAAGGCGTCGAAGGCCTTGGTCAGCCGTCGAAGCGTTGCCTGCTGAGACGAGAACGACCAACTAGAGATGTCGGGCCGCCCTGCACGGATGTCGCTGAGCTGTGCCGACTGCCTGCCGTAGCTGACCGGCCCCTTGGGGCGGCTGTGCGACCAGTAGTTCGGTGACCGGCGAACGACTCGCTCGTAGGCTTCCCGGCGCTCCAAGAGGGCGGCATTGTAGAGCTCGCGGTGAACACCGAGACACTGGCTCAGGGCCACGTGCTGCTTAGCCGTTGGTCGCAGCCGGAATTTGTAGGCCCTCCTCATGCCGCCTCGTCCCAATAGTGTTCGATGTAGCTGCGGACGGTCTGCTCGGACACGAACCCGACCGAGGCTGCGAAGATCGACTCCAACCAAAGCACTCGCGACGTGCGGGCCATGAACATGCGTGCCACCTCAGCAGGCGAGTCGGACGTACGTCCCGGCACGAAGGCATGCACGTTGTGGGACATCACCCCACAGGCGACGATCTCCCAGTCGTTCTTGGCCACTATCTCGTTGAGCAGACCATCCAGCCGAGCAGCTACCCGCCCCGCGAGCATCCGGCCGCGGTACTTTGGCCACCAGACGACATGCAGGCCCAGCGAGCTGATCCCACCTGCTGAATGGCGAATTCGAGTATCCGACATGACCGGATCAGACTACGAGCAGGGTGTGACACAGAGGGGGAATCGAGACCATACCCCGAGCCCCGATTCTCCGGACAGCTGAAACCGCCGGCCCCCCCGGGGCAACCGAATGGATAGGGTTGGCGTGTGCCGGCCGCCCCCGTCGTGCAGGATCCCGCGCTGGTCCAGCGTGGGATCAATGTCATCCGCGGCCTGGCCATGGACGCGCCGGAGCAGGCCAACTCCGGACACTCGGGCACCGCCATGGCGCTGGCGCCGCTGGCCCACGTGTTGTGGACACGGATCATGCGCCACGATCCGAGTGATCCGGGGTGGCCCGACCGCGACCGCTTCGTCCTCTCGTGCGGCCACGCCTCCATTCTTCTCTACGCCATGCTCCACCTCACCGGCTACGACCTCTCCCTCGACGACCTGCGCCAGTTCCGCCAGTGGGGCAGCCGGACGCCCGGGCACCCCGAGTACCGGCACACGCCCGGCATAGAGGTCACCACCGGCCCGCTGGGCCAGGGAGTGGGCAACGCCGTGGGCATGGCCATCGCCGAGCGCGCCCTGCGCGCCCGCTTCGGCTCCGAGGTGTGCGACCACCGCACCTTCGTCATCGCCGGAGACGGGTGCCTCATGGAAGGGGTCTCGCACGAGGCCGCTTCCCTGGCCGGGCACCTCGGCCTGGGCCGGCTCCTGGCCGTCTTCGACGACAACCACATCACCATTGACGGGCCGACCGAACTGGCCTGTGACGACGATGCCCCGGCGCGCTTTGCGGCCTACGGCTGGCGGGTACGCAACCTGGGGGACGTGGCCAACGATGTCGACGCCCTGGAGGCCGCCATCCGTGAGGCCCTCGACGTCCCGGCGGATGGACCCGATGCCAAGCCGACCCTGTTGGTGCTGCGCAGCCATATCGGGTGGCCCTCACCCAAAATGACCGATACCGCGGCGGCCCACGGCTCCCCCTTCGGGGCCGACGAGATCCGGGTGACCAAGAAGATCCTGGGCCTGCCGCCCGAGGAGTCCTTCTGGGTGCCCGAGGACGTGCGCCAGTTCTATGGAGCCGAGACGGTCCGGGGGGCGCAGGAGCGGAAGGCCTGGGAGGCGCGCCTGGCGGGCTGGAAGGGCGACCGGGAGGCCTGGGATGCGGCGCAAGCCGGGCGGGGCACGCCCGGCTGGGCCGATGACCTCCCGTCGTTCGAGGCCGGTTCCAAGCTGGCCACCCGGCAAGCGATCAACCGGTGCATCAACGCCACGGCCGGCCGCCTGCCGGGCCTGATGGCCGGGTCGGCCGACCTCACCGGCAACAACGGGGTGGCGCTCAAGGGGGCCGAACTGCAGTCGGCGGCCACGCCGGGCGGTGCGCAACTGCACTACGGCATCCGGGAGCACGGCATGGGGGCGGTCATGAACGGCATGGCCCTGCACGGTGGCCTGCTGCCCATCGGTGGCACGTTCTTCGTCTTCTCCGACTACATGCGCCCGGCCGTCCGGCTGGCCGCGCTCTCGGGGGCCCACGTCATCTACTCGTGGACCCACGACTCCATCGGGTTGGGCGAGGACGGGCCCACCCATCAGCCGGTCGAGCATCTGGCCTCGCTGCGGGCCATGCCCGGCCTGGCCCTCGTGCGCCCGGCCGATGCCAACGAGACGGCGCACGCCTGGCGGGCCGCCGTCGAGGCCGATGGTCCGATAGGCCTGATCCTGACCCGCCAGGACATCCCCGTGCTGGCCGAGACCGAGGCCCACGCGGCGGCGGGCGTGGAGAGGGGCGGCTACGTCCTGTCCGATCCGGAGATCGGCCCGGCCCAGATCGTCCTGGTGGGCACCGGGAGCGAG
>PNAT01000206.1 GCA_003169675.1 Acidimicrobiaceae bacterium | reverse complement strand
CATCCATACGGTGCGGGCATGCGAATGAACCGCCATGCCGTGTCAACCTGTGCCGCCGCCGCTCTTGGCCTGCTGCTTCTCGGTTCCGCCGTCCCGGCGTCGGCCTCGCTCGACAAGTCGATTTCGTCCAACAACCTCAAGGCGTTGACCAACACCATCAACAAGGCGAAGCACCTGACGTATGAGGCCGTTTACAAGTCGGTCAACGGCGGTCAGACGACGACCGTGACCATCGCCCAGGCCCCGCCAAAGTCGAACTTCTCGTCTTCGAGTGGAAGCGTCATCAACACCGGCAAGGCCACCTACTACTGCTCGAATTCCTCGGGCACGCAGACGTGCCTCTCGGCGGGCGGCTCCAGCCCCTTCCTCGGCTTGGAGGCCCTCTTCAGTCCGGCCGGCGCGCTGGCGGCCCTGGGCGAAGCCAAGCAGGGGCTGATCTCGAGCTACTTGGGGATCAAGGTCAACTCCTCGTCACAAACCATCGCCGGACAGTCTTCGACGTGCGTCACCGTGAACGTCAGGGGCAACGGGGGCAAGTACTGCGTGACCAAGGCCGGCATCCTCTCGTACTCGGGCGGGACGAAGGGCAGCTACTTCGAGCTCACCAAGTACTCGTCGAAGCCGCCCAGCAGCCTCTTCAGCCTGCCGGCCGGCGCTACTATCACCACGCTCCCCTCGGGCGCCTCCGGCCTCTAGGCGGCACGCCCGTGCCGGGCGGCCTCCGGTGCGAAGCGATTGGCCGGTGGAGTTGATGTGGTGAAGAAAGCCAACCCCTGGCTGGCCAGCGGCGTTCCCCGGGGGGCCAGCTACGACCAGCGGTTCGAAGATTTGGCCGCCCAGGGGGCCGACGTGCATGGCGAGGCGGACCTCGTGGACTCCTACGGGCCGGGCTCCGTCCTCGATGCCGGCTGTGGCACCGGCCGGGTGGCCCTCGAGCTCAGCCGTCGCGGTCATCGGGTGGTGGGGGTCGATGTGGATCCGAGCATGTTGGCCGTGGCCCGCCGCAAGGGGCCCGACCTGCCCTGGGTCGAAGGCGACCTGGCCGACCAGACCTTGGACATCGGTGGCCCCTTTGACATCGTCGTGCTGGCGGGCAACGTCCTCATCTTCGTGATCCCGGGCAGCGAGCGCCTGGTGATCGCCAACATGGCCGGCCTATTGGTCCCGGGTGGTCGCCTCATCGCCGGGTACTCCCTGGTGCCCGGGGGCTTCGACCTGGCCACCCACGATGCGTGGGCGGCCGAGGCTGGTCTGATGCTGGAAGACCGCTGGTCCACCTGGGATCGCCAGGCGTTCACCCCTGCTGATGCCTACTCCGTCTCGGTGCACCGATCTCCAGGTTGACCGCCCTTCGGGGCCTGCACGCAATGAAGGAAAGGCAATGGTGCTGGGCACGCACTGAACCTGTAGAGCAATAGCCCTTCGTTAAGCTGATCGGCCATGAGCGCCGTGGAGCTCGATCCGATCGATCACCAGATCATTGAGCTGCTGTCCGAGAACGCCCGTCGGACCATGGCCGACATCGGCCAGCGAGTCTCCCTGTCGGCTTCGGCGGTGACCCGGCGCATCGAACGCCTGGAGCGCTCCGGGGTCATCGCCGGCTACACGGTGGTGGTGGACCATCGCAAGGCGGGACGCCCCATTCAGGCCTTCACCGAGGTCAGGTTCGCCGGGACCGCCGATCTGAAGGAGATCAAGGAGACGGCGATCCAGCTCTCCGAGGTGCAGGCCGTGTTCACCACCGCCGGCGATCCGGATGCCTTGGTCTGGCTGCAGGTGCCCGACGTCGAGCGGCTGGGCCAGGTCATTGAGCAGCTGCGGCGACGGGGCCGGGTGACCGGCACCAAGACCCTGATCGTGCTCGACACGTGGTCGCGCCACCGTTCGTTCGAGGCGGACGTCCCGTCGGCCCGTCGGACCTAGCGGGCGTGCCTCGGCGGTCGGCCCTGGCCCTGGCCGCGGGCCTCGGCCTCCTCTCTCTGGCTTCGTGTGGGAGGGGGAATGGAGCCCACAGCTCTGCCTCCACGACCATCGCTCCAACGACGGCGGCAGAGACCTGGTCCGGGTCCATTGCGCTGGCGCACGGCGCCGATCTGTCGGTGGTCTCGTGCCCGGTGGCCGGCTTCTGCCTGGCCGGATCGACAAGCGGGGCCGCCTACCGCCTCTCGGCCGGGAAGGTCGCCGCCCTCGGCACGGTGGTGCCCCTGCCGTCCCCGCAAGGGGTGTCCTACCTGAGTTGTGCCAGCACGTCCCTCTGCGCCGCGGCGCCCAGCCTGAACCAGGTGACCCTGTTCAACGGCACTTCATGGGCACCCCCGGTGACCATCCCGGGCGCCCAGGGCTTCACCGCCATCGACTGCGTGGCTCCCTCCTTCTGCGTCGCCATCGACGGTGAGGGGAACGCCTTCTCCTTCAACGGATCCCGTTGGTCGGGCAACCTCGGCGCCTGGGGTGCCGCCAACCAGATCTCCTGCACCTCCCCTCAGTTCTGCGTGGCGGCCGAGGGTGGCCCATCGGTCTGGAACGGGCACACCTGGACGCAACCCACCGACGTCGACACCCAGGGACAGCTCAATTCGGTCTCGTGCGCCAATGCCACATTCTGCGTCGCCGTCGACAGCAACGGCAACGCGCTCACCTGGAATGGGACGGCATTTTCGGCGCCCGTCCGGGTTGCCATCGAGCCACCCCTCTCGGGCACGGACTCCTCCGGGCTCACCGGCGTCTCGTGCCCCACCGCCACCTTCTGCCGGGCGGTGGACTCCATCGGGCGTGTCTTCGCCTTCGATGGCACCACGTGGACCACGGGCACCCTGATCGACAATGGCAACGCGCTGACCAGCATCTCCTGCCCGACCGCCCGCTACTGCGCGGCTGTGGATCGGGCCGGCAATGCCTTCGTCGCGGGCTCGGCGCCGAAGGGCTAGCGGGACCTCGGGCTCTCTACGGGGCGCCAGCGCCGGCGCGGGCCCCGACCGATGACCCACGTCAGAAGCGCGGCCGTGTCGGACCGACCGGCCAGGAGCGGTAGCTCCCGGGGCAACCAGGCTTCGACCAGAGCGGGCGGCAGCGACACCGGGCCGAGGCCCAGGCCCAGGCCCCCGGGGTACTGGTCCACCAGCTCCCCGCGGGCCGCGCCCTCCATGCGGCGGACCACACTGTCGGCGTTGCGGGCCAGGTGGGTCAGGACGTGGCCGTCGCTCCACTCGGGCAGGAGGCTGGGGCCGCGCACCCGGCGATCGACTCGGCCGGCGCCCCCTCGGCCTTCGTCGTCACGAGGGCGGGATGACCGACTGCGCGTCCAGCATGTCGGCCATGACGGCCCGGATGAACTCGTCGGCCTCCTCGGTCATCCCCCCGGCCACGCCGCCGTAGATGGCCCCCGACTTGGGGGCCTCGGCGGCATGGGCCTTGGCGTAGGTCACACCGTCGGCCAGGTCGGTGGCGAACTCGGACGCCACCGCGGTCTGGGTCTGGGGACGGGTGACCGCCATGTGGAGCGCGTTGGGATACTGCTGCCCGTTGAAGCGCCACCCTCGGGTCCTCATGAAGTCGTTGACGTGATACACGTCGAACTCGTCCGAGGTGAACGAGAAGAGGAAGGTCGGGTGGCCCACCATGCGCAACTCGGGATGGCTGCGCACGGCGTCCTGCATGGCGAACGACGTCTCGAAGATCGCCTTGGCGTAGCCAAGGTAGCCGGCATGCCCGAGCTGGACCATGGCGGCCCACGTGGCGGCGATCAGCCCACCAGAGCGGGAGCCTTCCATGCCCGGAGAGGTGTACTTCCCGCCGCTCCAGTCGGTCAGGTAGAAGTACTGCGCGTTCCGCAGTTCCTTGGAGCGGAAGCTGAGCACCGAGGACCCCTTGAAGGCGTACCCGTATTTGTGGGTGTCGGCCGAGATGGAGGTCACCCCCGGTATTCGGTAGTCGAAGACTCCGATGTCGTAGCCCAGCTCCTGGCCGAAGGGGAGGATGAACCCTCCCAGGCACCCATCGACGTGCAGGCCGGTACCGAATTCGAGGGCCACCTCGGAGAGCTCGCCGATGGGATCGACGGTGCCGTAGCCGTAGTTGCAGGCCGAGCCGATGAGGGCCACCGTCTGGTCGTCCACGTGGTCACGCACCCAGTCCACGTCGACCTGGGTGGTGGCCGGGTCCACCGGGGCCCGCCGCAGCTCCACGCCGAAGAGGTGGCACGCCTTGTCGAAGGCCGGATGGGCCGTTTCGGGCTTGATCACATTGGGTCGCGTCACCCCGCGGGTCTGGGCCGCGTGCTCCCGGTAGGCCAGGATAGCGTGCAGGATGCTGCCGGTGCCTCCGGTGGTCACCAGTCCGCACGGGTCACCGCCGGCCGCCACCGCCGCCTCACCGTGATGGAGGTCCAGGGTCATGGAGATGATCTCGGCCTCGAACTTGGTGGCGCTCGGGCACATGTCGCGCTGGAG
>PNAT01000029.1:356-8982 GCA_003169675.1 Acidimicrobiaceae bacterium | reverse complement strand
GTCTTGTCGCTGCGTATCCTCCAACGCGGCAACATTCCCCTGCACAACACGGTCCACGGCGGAGCGGCGGTCGGCGCGTTCATCTTGATGACGACGATCGCCTTCAGCGGTGCCTTCAGTTGGGCCAGCTACGCCGCGGACTACAGTCGCTACCAGGAGAAAGACTCGCCGTCATCACCGGTCTTCGTCTGGACCCTCGGCGGTCTGTGCGCCTCGTACATCTGGACCTATGCGATTGGCTTGGCTGGTGCGAGAGTACTCAGCAACCAAACGGCGGCGGGCGTGCGCTCGCTCGTGGGCGGGGGCGCCGTGGGCGTCTTGGCACTGATCACCGTCATTTTCGGGGCGATCACGAGCAACGCCATGAACGACTACTCGGGGTCCCTCGCCCTGCAAGCTGCCGGGGTGAAGCTGAGGCGCAACTGGAGCGCCGCACTTGGGACCGGGCTCGCCTTCTGCGTGATCCTTTGGATACACGGAGGCAATACGTCAGGCAAATTCCAAAGTGTGCTGCTCTTCAGCGCATATTGGATCGCCCCGTTTCTGGCCATCGTCCTTATCGACTGGCACGACCGGAAAGGCTCCACTACCTATGGAGGTCTCTCGGCTCTCATGGATCTGAAGAACCTGAACACTGGGTGGCCCGCGCTCGTGAGCTTGGTCGTTGGGTTCGGCGCCATGGTGCCTTTCATGAACACCGGACTGCTCGTTGGTCCGGTAGCCAAGGCGTTGGACGGGGCAGACCTCTCGTTCTATGTCGGCTTCGTAGTGGCCGCCGCCGTGTACCTGGGGCTGCACAAGCTGGAAGTCCCAAACCCAGCGGCCGGCCGAGGTGAGATCGGAAAGCCGCACGTCGGGGCGTCGGATACGGCGTGATCCGACATGGCCGAGAGGCAGTGCGAGAGGAGACTCGTTGGACAAAGAATGTCGCTGTACCGGATTTGCCTTCTTTCAACCAAGTGGGGCCATGAGGCCAACCACGGATATCGGAGGCGTACGCTGACCTCGGAGGTGGTCGCCATGTCGAACATCGAATCGGCCCGCCGAGGACCTGTCAGGTGACGGGTGGGGCCGACACTCGTAACGTTCATCGTCGCTGCTGGCGCGATCTATCTGACGGCTCGGGTGGCTGTGGGCTTGCTTCGGCACTTAGTCATGCCGATCGTCGACGTGGTCATAGCCGGGTACCTCGCCGTGCAGGTGTATCTCTTCACCGGACGCGATAGGTAGGTCCTCAAACGGAGCGCGCCCGNNCGTGAACCACCGCGGTTTCGCCAGATGTGGGTTCGCCAAGTCGGCTATGTGAGCCCCCGCCTGGTCCGGGTCACATTCGCTGGCCCCGATCTCGAGCGTCTAACCGTCGTGCACCCTGCGGCGAGCGTCCGGCTGCTGCTTCCATATCCCGGAACCCAAGAGCTCGTCGTCCCGAGCTGGAACGGCAACGAGTTCCTATCGGACGGGCGACGACCCGCGATCCGGACCTTCACACCGCGCCGCGTCGACCCCGGAACCTTCGAGCTCAAGCTTGACATCGTCATCCACGGCGGTGGGGTCGCGTCCGAGTGGGCGCAGACGGCCGAGCCCGGTGACCCGGCGGCAATCTCAGGACCCCGCCGCGGCTACGCCATCGATAGGGACGCTCCCTGCTTCTTCCTGGGCGGCGACGAGACCGCCATCCCGGCCATCAGTCAAATTCTCCAGGCCCTGCCCGCCGATAGGCCGGTGCAGGTGCACATCGAGGTCGCCCACCCTGACGCCCGGATCGCGCTGCCTGATCATCCACGCGTCACCGCCGAGTGGTGCGACCTCACTCCCGATGCGCCTTCCGGCGACGCGCTCTTCGCCGCCGTCCGCCGTGCCGATCTCGAACCCGGCGTCCGGGTGTGGGTAGCGGGAGAGGCCGCGGCGATGCAGCGCATACGCCGCCACCTCTTTGAGGACCGAGGGCTGCCCCGGTCCCAAGCCTCGGTGCGCGGCTACTGGAAGCACGGCCGCAGTGGCGACGCCGGCGACACCTGAACGTTCCACCTCAGAGTACCCCGATCTTGCGACGTCGGCCTGAATCCGTTCCGATCGCGCGATGCATAACTCGTCGAACACCTCCGGGCGGGCGCAGCGCAGCGGGATCGGCGGCGTGTCCAAAGACGACCTCCTCACAAAGATCGGGGCCCCGCCAATATGGACGCCTATGATGCGGCCGGCCGGTGTAAGGAGCAGCGATGGTCGGCATTTCGCTAGTGTTCCGGCTAACCGCCCAGGTCGAAAGGTCGGTCGCGTCCGAGGACTCGGACGGCCGGTCGTAGTGTCGGACGGCACCTTGGTCTTGGCGGCGCCAATGTCGCTCACCGGACGGTACGGCCATCTGGGCCGGATGGCCGCGGCCGGGCTCCAACAGGCCGTCGAGGACGTGTTTCATCGCGGCGGAGTGCAGGTGGGCGAGCGAACGCTCATGCCCGAGGTCGCGATTTTGGACGACGGTGGTACGCGGGCAGGCGTACGCCATGCACTCGACGTGCTGGCGCGGGCCGACCTGGTCATCGGGCCCTACGGCAGCGACCTCGTGGTTGAGGCGGCCCGCTGGGCAGGGGAACGAAGCCGGGTGCTGTGGAACCATGGTGGCAGCGCCGACGAGGCGCAGCGGCTGTCCGGGGTGGTCTCGGTGCCAGCTCCGGCGAGCCACTATTTCGCTCCCGTGCTCGATGCCGTTGTGGCCCAGATGCCCGGCGCCCGAGTACTCGTCGCTGCTGGCAGAGGCGCTTTCGGGAACTCGGCAGCCAATGGTGCGGTTAGCGCCGCCGGGCGTCTTGGCATGGAGGTGGCGGTGGCGGCCCACGACGAGATTTCCGACCAGCCCGACGTGGACATTCTGTTGGCGGCGGGCTCGTTCGCCGACGACGTGGCGCTTATCCGCCGGCTCCGCCGACGGCCCCCGGTCCTGGCAGCGGTCGCCGCGGGGCTGGGCGCCTTCGCGGCCGAGGTCCGGGCTGAGGGCGTGCTGGCCCCGTCCCAGTGGGAAGAGGGGGCTCATTTTCATCCTGACGTGGGGATCCGCCCTTCCGACGTTGTGCGTTCGTTACGCGCCCGGCTATCGCCGTTGCTCGAGGTCGGGCCAAACCTCGGGCACATTGATTATCCCACTGCCCAGGCCTATGCGGCGGCACTCATCGCCCTCCGTTGTGTGCAAGAGGCGGGAATGGTCGAGGACGCCGCCCTCCATGCGGCCGCCCGCAGGCTGCGCTGCACCACATTTTTCGGCCGCTTTGGACTCGGTTCCGACGGGCGCCAGACCGAACACGCAGTACTCGTGGTGCAGTGGCACCAACAGGGCAAGCGACTGGTGTGGCCCCCGTCGTTGGCCGAGGTACCGGTCGAGATATGACCCTTGTAGTGGTCGATCCTCTGGCCCATCGAGGCCCTATCGTAGTGGAATGCTGTCACGGTCCTTGAAGGTAGGAGCGTGCCGGCAAGAGGTACCGCAGAGAGGTTCCTCAAGCTGCTCACCTGGCGCTGACCCTCGGCCAGATTCGCGCGTGCGGTTCGTGAAGCGTGCCAGCGGCTGTGGTCCACCCTCGAAGAGGCCGGGTTGCCCTCGACTGGCAGAGAGGGAGCGTACTGAACCGAGCTTTCGGGCACCTCAGGGATTGCCCCATGAAGCTGGCCCGGCAAGACTGCACACATGTCTCTTCCCGTGCGTTGGTCGGACGCCTCCGCCGCTCTCACCGCCGCGCTGGAACTCAGGACGTCACCGATCGCCATCACCTTCTCCGCATCGGCCCCCGCCGGTGTCGTGCCGTTCGATGCCCCCATGACCGAACCCACCCCTGACGGCCGCTCCGGTCGGGTTGCCGCGGGGTGCGTGTTTTGGACCAAGGCGGTCGACCGGACCTTCACCACGGTTGCTGCGGACCATGGCAACTGCAGCGTGGGCAGTCTGACCCACGGGTTCGCCACCCTGGACGAGGTGGCTGGTCGCACAGACGTGGCTGCCCTGCTGGACTCGGGTTGGGTGACGATGGAGATGATCCCCGGTATCCCCGTTGTGGCGGACCGGCCTGATTTCGTGGTCTATGGCCCGCTTTCGGAAACGCCAGTCGATCCGGACGTGGTGCTGAGCCGCACTCGTACCGCGATGCCGAGCGCGGAGATGACCTGCGCCATTCCAGCCAGCCGCCTTGAGGCCTTGATCATTCGGATCCAAGATACCGCGACAACCGATGCCATCGTCGCGTCGTATGCGGCGCAGGATGCTCGCCGTTTCGTCGGCGCATAGAAACTACTTCTTGGCTGCCTCGTAGTACGGGTTGGATCCCGCCGCGTGATCGGTGACGTCGATCACGCGAATGATTTCAGGAACCGATTCGCGTATGGCCACTTCGATCCCCTGACTCAAGGTCACCGTTGCCATCCCACAGCCCGCGCAGCCTCCGCTCAATCGGAGGTAAGCGGCGTCGTCCTCGACGGCGACGAGGTCGGCGCGGCCGCCGTGAGCCGCAATGCTCGGGTTGATCTGTTGTTCGAGGACCTGGAGGATGCGCTGGGCCACGTCGCCGCTGAGGTCGGCTGGTGGTCCCGCCATCGCCGGGCTGGCGGCGGCCGGTGCCCGAGGATGGTTGGGGTTCTCGATGACCAACCCGTCCTCACCGACGTCGAGGACGGACCCGCGGATCTTTTCGATGCTGTCGCTGGGGACCACGAGCGCCAGTCCGTGTGGCGCAGCGGACCAATCCTCGGGCTGGGCGTCGGCGGCCGTCTGGAAATACATGTCGTAGGTGTAGGCGTCCCCGCTCGAACCGCTGATCTCGAGCCAGAGGGCGAGTGAGTCCTCGCCGTCCTCGCTGGCGCGCACCTCGAGCACCATGGCCAGAGCGGCGTCGGTCACGCGCAGGTCGGGCACGCCGTTGGTCCCGGTCTCGGTCATAATGCCTTCGCCTCAGCCTTCGTCGCTCGGTACCATCCTAGGGCTGTGCCCCGCATCCTCCTACTGCTGCCAACTGGGACCTACCGAGCCGCGGACTTCCTGGCCGCGGCCGCTCGTCTGGGTGTCGACGTCGTGGTGGGCTCCGAGCACCGCCAGGCTTTGGCCGGATTCATGGGCGACCGGGCCGTCGTCGTGCCACTCGATGTCGGCGACGCCGCCGTGGAGGCCATCGTGTCCCTCCATCGGCGGACACCGCTCGATGCCGTCCTGGCCGTCGATGACCAGGGAGTGGCGGTCGCGGCGGCGGCGGCGGCCCGGCTGGGGCTACGTCACAACCCACCCGAGGCTGTCGCCAACACCAAGGGCAAGGCGCGCATGCGCGATTGCCTGGCCACTGCCTCGCTTCCCCAGCCCGCCTACCGAATCGTTGCTCGTGACGCCGACGTTGCCTCGGCAGCGACTGAAGTTGGGTACCCGTGCGTAGTCAAGCCCATCTCACTCTCGGCCAGCCAGGGCGTCATTCGCGTCGACGACGCGACCCAGGCCGACGCGGCCGGGGTACGTATCCGGGCCATATTGGGGGATAGTCCAGAACCCCTGCTCGTGGAGAGCTTCGTATCCGGCGCCGAGGTAGCGGTTGAAGGCCTGCTCTTGGGAGGCCAGTTGAGGGTGTTGGCCGTGTTCGACAAGCCCGACCCCATGGACGGTCCCTTCTTCGAGGAGACCATCTACGTCACGCCGTCCCGGCAACCGCCCTCGATCCTCGCCGCCATCGAGGCCACCGCGGCCCGAGCAGCCGCGGCACTGGGGCTCGTAGAAGGCCCAGTGCACATCGAGCTGCGCCTCAGCGCCACAGGTATCGTCACCATTCTTGAGCTTGCCGCTCGCTCCATCGGTGGCTTGTGTGCCCGGGCCTTGCGCTTTGGCGCGGGGATCAGCCTCGAAGAAATCATTATCCGTCACGCCCTCAGTATGGAGCTCGACGGTCTCGCTCGGGAGCCCAATGCGTCGGGCGTGATGATGCTCCCGATCCGATCGGCCGGGATGCTCGAGGGCGTATCCGGCCAGGAGCGGGCCCTCGCCATCGAAGGAGTCGTCGGTATCGAGATCGCTATCGCGTCGGGGCGGCCGGTAAGCCCCCTCCCCGAGGGTGATCGCTACTTGGGGTTCATCTTTGCCCGGGGCCCGACGGCGAAGATTGTCGAGGATGCCCTCCGCCGAGCAGAGGCCGCTCTCGACGTGCGTCTGCGCTGACGCAAGCTTGGGGCCGAGGTCGGCCCGATAGGGTCGAGGTGGTGCGAGTGTTGCTGGTGTCTACTTACGAACTGGGCCACCAGCCATTGCACGCGGCCAAGGCCACCAGCGCGCTGCTCGCCGCCGGTCATGATGTCCGCTGTGTCGATGTCGCCCTCGGGGTGCTCGAAGCAGACGATGTCGACTGGGCCGACCGCGTGGCGTTCGCCGTGCCGATGCACACCGCCATGCGCCTGGCCTTGCGGGTCGCCGAGACGATACGGACCCGACGACCCGAACTGCCGCTGTGCTTCTATGGCCTCTACGCAGTGGTGAGCCGGGATCTGACAGTCACTTCTGCGGTCGATGCGGTCATCGCCGGTGAGTACGAAACCGGGCTGGTGGCGTGGGTGGACGGCGAGGACCCGGGCCCCGCCATCCAGCTGGCCCGAGTCTCGGCGCGGGTGCCGGCCCGACACCTGTTGGCGCCCCTGGACCGCTACACCCGGCTCGTCGTCGACGGCGAGGAGCGCCTGGTCGGCTCGGTCGAGGCCAGTCGAGGTTGCTCGCATCGGTGCCGGCACTGTCCGGTTCCCGTCGTCTACGACGGCCGCGTACGGCCCGTGGACGTGGCTACCGTCATGGCCGATGTCGACCAACTGGTCGAGGCCGGTGCCCGCCATGTGTCCTTCGCCGACCCCGACTTCCTCAACGCCCCGCTCCACGCACGCCGGGTCGTCGCGGCCATGCACGAGCGTCATCGGCAACTGACCTTTGACTGCACAACCAAGGTGGAGCACATCCTGCGCCACCCCGACGTTCTCCCTGAGCTGGCAGACGCCGGCTGCGTATTCATCGTTTCGGCCTTCGAGTCGACCAACGACACGATTCTCGAGTACCTCGACAAGGGCCATTGCGTTGCCGAGGAATCCAGGGCCGTGGTGGCCCTTCGCGAGCACGGGATCGAGGTACGCCCGTCGTGGCTGCCGTTCACCCCTTGGACAACCCTTGACGACTTGATCGACCTGTTCGACTTCGTCGTGGCCCACGATCTCGTGGCCAACGTGGACCCGGTGCAGTACACGGTGCGCCTGTTGTTGCCCGAGGGTTCCCTGCTCCTCAGCCACGCCGCCATGGAACCCCACCTCGGTCACTATGACCCTGAGCGCTTGGGTTGGACCTGGAGCCATCCCGATCCCATGGTCGATCGACTACAACAAGAGCTGGCCGCGCTGGTCGAGGTGCGGGTTGAGCAAGACACGGCCGTGACGTTCGGAGAGATCGACACTCTCATCCGCTCCCGGAGGACCACGCACCGTGCCGCGGCCCCATCCCATGGGGCCGTCTCGAAGGGCGCCATCGGGGATCGGGCGCACCTCACCGAGCCGTGGTTCTGCTGCAGTGAACCCACCGAGGCCCAGTTGAAGCCGCTGACGCCGCTCGGCATAGCCCGTGCCGCCTCGAACGCCGGCGTGTGACGGTCGCCCGCTGGGGGCAATCGTCACTCCATAGGGTTCTGTTGCATTGTTCGATCGGAGGACGATGCAATGAGATTGTTGAAGCGAGATCGTCGAACGCTGCCGCAACTCGGAGATGTTGGTGTAGTGGCCCCGGCGCAGGTTTTGCATGAACGCGCGACCACGAATGATGACTCATCGCGGTCCGGTCAGTCTTCAGCCCCGAATCAGCCGCAAGCGGGCCTTGAGCCGGCCGTGGTCGCACTCGACACGATTGTTCACGTACGTCTCGATGTGGAACACGGCGAGAAGCAGCTCCTCGATCAATGCTTCAGGGCCAAAGCCTGGTCGGTGACGACTTTGTCCGGTTGACCATGGGCGGTCATCCCGGCGTTGCGGATCTGTACGGCCAGTACGCGGAAGTTGCTGGATGGGGCGTCGATGGCTGCTGTCTGCACGAGCCTCTCCCCCAGGATCCGTGCAAAAGCGCCACCAGGGTCCAGAGCAACGCCGAGCACCGAATCTCTCACCAAGTGACCTGAGCTGACTCCTCCCTCCACGATCGCCAAGATCAGAAGGTGGACGTATACCTCAATACGTAGAGAGAGAACCTTGTCCGGGTTGCAATCGAAACCAACGGCTGACCACCACACCGCCAACGCGTCGGGCCTATGTCGGGACTGTCTGCTTCCGTGGAAAACCCCGTAGGTAGACGGTGACAGGATGGGTGCGCTCAGAACAATCCCTTATCGAAGGAGGCCCCGGTGCCCAGTATTGGTGATCGAGTGCGATTGGAGTCTACGAAGGTTGGTCAGGCTTCTCGTGATGGCATCGTGACCGGGGTGGATGGGGGGCTTCTCCGCATTGAGTGGTCGACGGGCGAAGAGTCATCTCTCATACCCGGAGCCGGATCAATAACCATCGTGGGCAAGGCCCGGAAGGCATCGGGCCAGAAGGCCGCCAAGCGGACCACAAAGAAGACGACGACCGCCAAACGGGCTCCTGCGCGCAAGGCCGC
>PNAT01000029.1:0-269 GCA_003169675.1 Acidimicrobiaceae bacterium | reverse complement strand
ACCACGAAGAAGAAGGCGACCGCCAGCTAGCCAAGACCGTCGTGCCCCAGTCGGCACGCGTCGGATTCAGCCACGAGTGTGCCTGGACCAACCGGGTTCGACGTCACCGACCTGAACTCAGGTGATGCTGGGGGTGACCCTAGTCGCCGGACCGAGGTCGTATTGGACACACGCCTTGCCTGCAGTCGTTTACCTACGGTGATGCTCCGGTCTGGAGAGTGAAGGCCGAGAGCGCATACTCTGATTTTGTGAGCGACATGACGGACTCG
>PNAT01000191.1 GCA_003169675.1 Acidimicrobiaceae bacterium | reverse complement strand
GCGCCGGGTGGAGCGGATGTACCACCGCGAGGAGTTCAGGCGTGTCACGGCTGGGGACATCGGTGACATCGACTTCTCGCCCCGGGCTATCGAGAACTACACGGCCAGTTTGGTCGACGCCTTCAATCTGCGCCGCGAGGACGGGCACCAATTGAAGCTCGTGTTGGACCTCTCGTTCGGCGCGGCCAACTTCGTCATGCCCAATCTCCTCTCCAAGGTGGGGGCCGACGTGTTGAGCATCAATCCCTATGCGCAGACGCCGGGCATGATCTCGGTGGATCACCTGGCCAGCGCGGCACGCGTGGCCGAGGCCGTACGCGGGTCGGGTGCCGACCTGGGCGCGGTGATCGATGCCGGTGGCGAACACCTGACGCTCATTGACGGCACGGGCCGGGTGCTGACCCACCAGGAGCTGATCATGGTCTTCCTGGACCTGATCACGGCCGGGGACGGGCCGGTCCGGGTGGCTCTGCCGGTCACGGTGAGCGACCGGGCGCTGGAGCTCTGTGCCCGCGGCGGCACCGACGTGCTGGTGACCACCCTGTCGGCGTCGGGCCTCATGGAGGCGGCCGCGTCGGGCGGTGTGGCCTTTGCCGCCGACCAGGAGGGCGGCTACATCTTCCCGGAATTTCTGCCCTCCTTCGATGCCGCGGCCGCCCTGGTCAAGCTCATCGGGTTGTTGGGCCAGGCCTCGGAATCACTGGCCGCCGTGATGGAGCGCATACCGGAGATCCCCCTGTTGCACCGGGAAGTGGAGACACCCTTCGAGCAGAAGGGGCTGGTCATGCGCACGCTGATAGAGCAACTGAGCGACGAGGGGGCCGATCTCATCTTCATCGACGGGATCAAGATCCGATCTGCCGACGGGTGGGTGCTCGTGGTCCCCGACCCCGAGGGCCCGGTGACCCATGTGTGGGTGGAGGCCCACGACCGGGCCGGCTCAGAGCACCTGGCCGCGGCCTACGTCGATCGGCTGGAACGGATGTTGACCTAGCCCGCTCAGCACGACGGGTCGGGTCGGTGGTCCGATAGGGTCGCCCCTCATGAACATTCCAGACGACCTGCGCTATTCGGTTGACCACGAATGGGTGCGCATTGACGGGACGCGGGTGCGGGTGGGCATCACCGACTATGCCCAGGATGCTCTGGGCGACATCGTCTTCGTCCAGCTGCCGGTGGTGGGGAGCGAGGTGGCGGTCGGCGGACCGCTGGGCGAGGTGGAGTCGACCAAATCGGTGTCTGAGATCTACGCCCCCCTGGCCGGGACGGTCACCGCGGTCAACAAGGCCCTCGCCGATGGCCCGGAGAAGATCAACCAGGACCCCTATGGGGACGGGTGGATCTGCGAGGTAGAGCTGGCGCCAGGCACCGATCCGGGGACGCTCCTCGACCCGGCGGCCTATGGAGAGCTCACGGCCGGCTGAGCACCGTCTCGGCCCGCTTTGCGGAAGGAAATGAGGTCGCCGTGTGGGGTACCGTGGTCGCCGTGTTCTGTCACAACTGTGGGCATCGGAATCCCGAGGGGGTCAATTTCTGCTCATCCTGTGGAAACGCCTTGCTCCCGGACGGGGACGCGGCCACGATCACACTGCACCCGACTGACGACTACGGGGACGTATCGGAGGAAGATCACGCCGCGACCCTGGTCGAGGTCCCGCACGGGTCGGGTGTCCTGGTGGTGACGCGGGGCTCCAACATGGGCGCGCGCTATCTCCTGGAGAGCCCGGTGACCCGGGCCGGAAGGCACCCCGAAAGCGACATCTTCCTTGACGACATCACCGTCTCCCGGCGTCATGTCGAGATCACCTCCGGGCCTCATGGCACCTTCACGCTCTGTGACGTCGGCTCGTTGAACGGCACCTATGTGAACCGGGAACGGATTGACGAAGTCCAACTCGCTCCCGGCGACGAAGTGCAGATCGGGAAATTCAAGCTCGTCTACCTGGTGGCGGGGAACGAGTGAACAGCCGCTCCCATCTCTCCATCGGCGACGTCCTGACCTTGCTCCGTGAGGAATTCCCCGACGTCACCATCTCCAAGATCCGTTTCCTGGAGAGCCAGGGACTGGTCAATCCGGAGCGGTCACCGTCGGGCTACCGCAAATTCTTCGACCACGACGTGGAGCGGTTGCGCTGGGTCTTGCGCCAGCAGCGTGAGCACTTCCTGCCCCTCAAGGTGATCCGGGACCGCCTGGCCGACGGGGACCTGGACGACGGTGAGCCGGCGGGCGAGCCTGAGGCGGCGGCCACGCACAATGGGAAAGCCGGGACACCTGCCGAGGCGAGGGTCACCGGCACCGGTCCCACGGATGCCCGGGCCGAGGGTGCTGGCCGCACGGTGAGCGGCCGCACCGAGCAGCAATCGGCCAAGGCGGACGACGAGGCAATGGCCAGGATCCTGGCGGACGCATCACGGCGGTCGGCACTCATTCCCGACGCGGTACCGCGGGCGGCGCTGCGCGTGGTCGAGAGTGGCGCCGACCCGGACACCGCCGCCACGCCGGCCAAACCGGCGCGAGCGGTGGCCAAGGTTCCCGCACCAGGGGAGCGGGCACCGACGTCACCGGGCGGGAGCAGAGCGGACACGTCGTCGGGCGTCGCGTCGCGCCCACGTACCGGCGCAGCCACCGCCCGTGACGGCGCCGGCCCACCCGCCGGTGAACCGACACCGAAGGTAGCAGCGGGGAGGGGCAGTCCGGTGGCGTCGTCGGGCACTGGCGCCGGTGCGGCGGCCACGCCCTCATCGCCGGACGCCTCCAACACCTCGGCCGGCGGTCGAAAGGCGCCGACCCCGCCGCCGATTCCTCCGGCACCCTCACCCACGGCCGCCATGGTGACCGGAGCCAGCTTCACCGCCGAAGAATTGTGCAAGGCGAGCGGATTGACCGAGATTGAGCTGGCCGCCCTCCAGGGATTCGGCCTCATTGAGGCGAGCGACGTGGCCGGCATCCTCACCTTTGACGAGGACGCTCTCACCGTGGCCAACCTGGCGGTCAGCTTCCGGGCCTTCGGCATTGAGCCCCGCCACCTGCGGCTCTACCGCAATGCCGTCGACCGTGAGCTGGGCTTGATCGAGCAGGTCATCATCCCGTTGTTGCGCCAGCGCAACCCCGAATCCCGCCAGCGGGCGGTCGAGGGAGCGGAGACGCTGGGAACGCTGGGCCAGACCATGAGGGCCACCATCCTGCGCTCGGCATTGCGTCGCCACATCGGGGGCTGACCAAACGCACGATCCGGGCGCTACATTTCATCCATGGTCCGAGTGCAGCTCCGTGCCGTGAGGGTGGACCTCCAGTCCAACACCCCAGTGCTCCTCCTGCAGGAGACCGACGGGGAAGGACGCACCCTGCCGATTTTCATCGGAAGCCCAGAAGCCACGGCCATCGCCTACGCGCTGCAAGGGGTGACCATGCCCCGGCCACTCACCCATGACCTCATGAAGGACATGCTCAGTGCTCTCGACATCAGCGTGGAGCGGATCATCATCACCGAGCTGCGGGCTTCCACCTATTACGCCGAGCTGCATCTGGTGCAGGGGACCGTGCGCACGGTCGTCTCGGCCCGGCCATCCGACGCGGTGGCCGTCGCCGTACGGACCGAGGCTCCCCTCTTCGTTTCCGATGAGCTCATGGAGTCCGAAGGAATCATGCTGACCCTCGAGAGCGACGTGGATGGCGACGACATCCCCGAAGAATTGGTGGGTGAGTTCCGCCAATTCCTCGACTCGGTGCGGCCGGAGGACTTCGAAGGGTGAACCGACCACTGACGGTGCTGATGGCCCTCGTCTGTGCCGCTGTCGCCAGCGCGGGGTGCAGTCACACCACCGGGCCGCGGGCCACCTCCAACCGCACGCCACCCCAGACGTCGACGTCCCAATCGTCCACCGCATCCACGGCGTCGACCACATCGGGCACAGTGAGTCCCGGCGCCGCCATCTGCAGTCGTGTGACCGCAACGCCGGGCCAGACGCAGGGGGCGGCCGGGACCATCACGGGCACCATCACCACGACCAACTCGGGCTCCACCCCGTGCACGATGATGGGCTATCCCACCATGGCGATGTTCTACCCGGCCGGGGGGGCGCTGCCCGTCACCATGGTCAACGGACTCACGGTGCAGATCTCCGCGGCCGCCAACGCGCCGCCCGCCCTGGTCACCTTGGCGCCCTCGGCCCAGGCCGAGTTCACCTATCAATACTCCGATGTGCCATCGGGAAGCGAGACGTCATGTCCATCTTCGACCATGGTCTCGGTGACGACGCCCGGTGCTCCTAGCGAGACAGCGCACTTCCCCCTCATGCTCGCCCCGTGCGAAGGGGGCACCATCCGGGTGTCGCCCATGTACGCCTTGGGTTAACGCCACGGCGCCACCAGGATCCGCCCCCGCACGGCGGCGTCCATGGCGCGTGCCAGCGCACTGGTCACGTCCGCCAACCCGATCTCGGTGTCCACCATGTCCTCGCAGTGGAGGAGTGGGAACTCATTCGCCATGTCGTGCCACAGCATCCGACGGGCGGCGATCGGCGTCGCCACGGTGTCGATGCCCAGGAGGGCCACCCCGCGGACTATGAAGGGGTACACGGTGGTGGCCAGCTCGTGGCCCCCGGTGAGGCCACTGGCCACCACGGCTCCGCCGTAGCGCACGGTGCGCAGGGCCTCGGCCAGGGCCGAGCCCCCGACGCAGTCGACCACCCCGCCCCAGAGTTCGGGCCCGAGCGTCCGCCCGTCGGCCGCGGTGAATTGTCGCCCCACCACCCGCGAGGCGCCGAGCTGAGTGAGATACGCGTGCTCGGACGCCTTTCCCGTGGACGCCACCACCTCGAAGCCGGCGTGGGCCAGGAGGGCGACGGCGGCACTCCCCACGCCCCCGGTGGCCCCCGTGACGAGTATCGGTCCGTCGCCGGGCGAGGTGCCGTGGTGTACGAGGCGCCGGAGGGACACCAGTGCCGTGAACCCGGCCAGCCCGATGATGGAGGCCGTGCGGCACGGCAGGTCGTCGGGCAGTGGGACCACCCATTCGGCCGGCACCCGGGCGTAGCCGGCGAAGCCGCCGTGGTGGGCCACCCCGAGGTCGTAGCCCTGGACCAGCACCCGCTGCCCCGGGGCCCACGACGGATGGGTGCTCTCCTCGACCGAACCGGTGAGCTCGACTCCGGGCACGAGGGGAAAGCGGCGGGCCACCCTGTTCCCCGGGCGCGACGCCAGGGCGTCCTTGAAGTTGATGGCGGACCATTCGACCCTGATCAGCACCTCGCCGGGCGGCAGTTCGTCATCGGAGAGTTCGGTGACCGTCGCGCTAATCTCATCGCCGGCCTGGTCCAGCACGAAGGCGGGGAAGCGCATCGGATCACTGTAGAAGGCCGGGCTGCCGGGCACTACGTTCACGGCCATGGCTGTGCCCCTCGTCTTCGGTCATTGGCCGTCGCCCCTCCAACCCGGTGACGTGGCAGCCGGGAAGGTCTCCCTGTCCGAGTTGGCTTCGGACGGCACGGCGCTGTACTGGCTCGAAGCGCGTCCGTCCGACGCTGGGCGCGTCGTGCTGGTGCGCGCCGAAGGCGGTGCGGTGGGGGACCATTCACCCGCCGACGTCAGCATCCGCAGCCGGGTCAACGAATACGGCGGGGGCGCCATGTGCCTGGTGCCGGGCCGCGGCCAAGGCGCCTTCTCCTACGTCGACCAGGTCGATCAACGGGTCTGGTTCTGCGATGGCCCCGCCGCGTCGGCCCCACCGCGCCCTCTCTCGGCGATTCCCCCGGCCGGGCAGTCCGCTCGCCACGGCGGATTGAGCGCCAGCGCCGACGGGGACTGGGTCCTGGCAGTGCGCGAGACACACGCCGAGGACAGGGCCCAGCCCGCTCGCCACCTGGTCGCTTTGAGCACCCGCGTGGGCCCGGAGGCCGAGTCGATCATCCTCGGGGGGCACGACTTCGTCTCCACCGCCCGCCTGAACCCCGCGGGCGACCGGGTGGTCGTGGTGGTCTGGGACCATCCCGACATGCCGTGGGACGCGTCCACCGTCGTGGTGGTGCCCGTGACCCGGGCCACCGATCCCGATTGGGGGCATGAGGTCCTGGCTCCCTCAGGCACACCATGGGCCATCGCCGGCGGGCCGGCCGAGTCGGTAGGTCAGGCCGCCTGGCACCACGACGGCTCCGTCCGGTTCGTCTCGGACCGGCGGGGTTGGTGGCAGCCCTATCTCCATCCGGGTGACACCCGGGGGGAGGCACCGAGGGCCCTGACCGATCAGGCCGCCGAGTTCCACGGTCCGGACTGGGTCCTGGGCCAGTCGACCATGGCCGAGCTGGCCGACGGCACGGTGGTGGCCCGCATGGTTTCGCAGGGGCGGCACACGGTGGTCGTCCTCACCGGGCCCGGTGGGCCGCCGCGGACCATCACCCAGCCCTGCGTCTCCATTGCCGCCCTCTGCGCCCACCGCGACGGGATCGCTTTCATCGGGGCCACGCCCGACGCGGCGCCGAACGTGTGGGTGCTGCCCATGGTGCCGTCCGCCGGGGAAGGCGACCCACCCATCCCGGCTCGCCCACTGCGGCCATCACCCTCCTCCGCCCTGGACCCCCGTGACGTCGCCCGGGGCGAACCCTTCGCGCTGACCGGGCGATCGGGCCGTCCCATTTTCGGCTCGCTGTACCGACCGACCCGGCTCGGCACCCCCACCCCACCCGGGGCCAGGCCCCCGTTGGTGGTGTGGTGCCACGGTGGCCCGACGTCGGCGTCCGAGCTCGGGTTCGACCTGGGCCTCCAGTTCTTCACCACTCGGGGTTTCGCCGTGGCCTGCGTGGATTATGCCGGCAGCACCGGGTACGGGCGGGCCCACCGGTGTGCGCTGTGGGGCCTGTGGGGCGTGGCCGATGCCGAAGACTGTCTCGATACGGCCCACCATCTCGCCGCCCTCGGCCACGTCGACCACACGCGCATGGCCATCCGGGGCGGCAGCGCCGGAGGGCTCACCGCGCTCAACGCCCTGGCGGCCGGAGAGGGTTTCGGCGCCTGTGTCTCGTGGTACGGGGTGACGGATCTGCTCGGACTGGCTGCCTCTACGCATGACTTCGAAGCGCACTACATGGACAGGCTGGTCGGTCCCCTCCCGGAGTCAGAAGATCTGTACCGGGCCCGGTCTCCGGCCCTGCAGGCGGACCGCATCGGCGGGTCGGTCCTGCTGCTGGCGGGCACCGACGACGCGGTGGTCCCGCCGGCCCAGGCCGAGCACATGCGCCACGCGCTTCTCGACGCCGGGACTCACTGTGAACTGAGGATCTTCGAGGGCGAGGGCCATGGCTTCCGCCGGGCCGACACCCTGGCCGAGTGCTTCGCCGCCGAGCTGGACTTCTACCTGAGGGAACTGCGCCTCTGACTCGGGGGCCCGGGCGTTCCGGGCCCAATTCCGGCTATGTCAGGCTGTAGGGACCGCCATGCCGACGTCACCCGCTCCGAGTGCAGCCCTGCCGATCGCCCGGCGGGGGGCCCTGACCCGCCTCCGTTCCCTTTCCCCCGAGTCGGGCGACGCCCTCTTGTACCTGGTGGGATCCCTCTTCGCCTTCGTGACCATCTTGGGGTCCGCCACGGGGCTCTATGCCCAGTGGGGTGAGCTCTCCGTGGCCCCGTTCCTCCTTGGCGTGGTGGCCTCGATCGCCCTGGCCGCGGTGGCTCGGAGGCACCGCCGGAGCGTGCCTCTGGCTGACCTCCCGGCTCCCCGGGACCACCGCGCCTTGAAGGGTCGGCTGGCGGTCGCCCTCTGTGTCTTCATCGGAGCCGTGGCCATTCCTCTCAGCCTGGAGATTGTCTGGCGCTTCAACAGCGATCCCGGCACGCACCAGCAACCAGAGGTGATCACCGTGGAGCATGGTGGGCAGGAGATCGCCCTGGGTGGCAGCCCGTACCACCCGGTGGTCAATGTGCACCACGAGGTGCCGTACCACGCGCCGGGCCAACCGAACTTCCAGGGCTTCCTGCCCTACCTCCCCCTGATGGCCCTCTTCGGGCTCCCGAGCTCGCAGTGGCCGACCTCGGGCTTCAGCGACGCCCGCGTCTTCTTCTGCCTGACCACCATTGTGGTGACGGGACTGGCCCTCTGGCTCTGCCCGGCCAGTGGGCGCCGGAAGTTGCGCGCCCTGCAGGTCCTCGTCATCCTGCCCATAGCTTCGCTCCCGCTGACCACCGGGGGAGACGACATTCCTGTGGTGGCTTTCCTCCTCCTGGCCATGGTGCTGGCCCAACGCCGCCAACCGCTGGCGTCCGGCATTGTGCTGGGCATCGCGTCAGCCCTGAAGTTCACCGCCTGGCCCCTGGCCGCCCTGGCACTCTTTGCCGCCCGTGGCCGCCGGGGTGAACGCCGTCCGGCCACCATGCTGCTCGGGATGGTGGCGGTGCTGGTGCCCGCCGTGGTCCCCTTCGCCTGGCGCGGCCCATGGGCCCTCTTCGATGACGTCGTGCTCTTCCCGCTCGGTCTCACCCCCATCCACTCGACCGCCGGAAGCCCGCTGCCCGGCCATCTCCTGGTCAGCGCCTTCCCCTCCCTGCACCGGGCCCTCCCGTTCTCGGTCGGACTCATCGGCGGGGTCCTCCTGGCCCGGCACCTCTCCCGCCGGACTCCGCAGGGGGTGTCGGAGGTGTGCGCCATCGCCGGTGTCAGCATGGCCGTGCTCACCCTGTTGGCCCCCGACCCGCGCATCGGGTTCCTGCTCTACCCGATCAACTTCTTCGTCTGGTCGTACCTCTTCTCCGGGCCCGAGGGGAAGGCGGAGCCCACGCCATCGGGACCCGTCGTCACGGCCGAACGACAACCTCACCTCGCCTCCAGCACGCGCTAGGCGTGCCGCCGATACCCTGCGGTCAGGCCGGGTCGGGCACCTGGAAGAGGCGGACGGTGAAACGGGTACTCCCGGCCGCCGGGGCACCCTTCCCGAAGGTGGTGGGGGCGATGACGGCGCCCATCTCCCAGTAGTAGCTGTCGGACCCGGCCAATTTGCCCAGTACCTCGATGGCCCCGGGATGGTGGAGGGCCGGTCCGTGGGAGAAGATCTGCCAACCCTGGCGCTTCATGACACTGGCGTAGAAGCCCAGCAACGCGCCCTGCGAGGCATCGGCACGCAGTCCGACCTGGGCGTCGAATTGGCCGGCGGCGGAATTGTTGGCTTGATGTGACACCCGCACCGCGCCGAGCGGGATCGACACCGCGTTGAGGATGTTCGCCGGGGGCTCACCGGACTGGGTGATGACCGTGAGGGTGGGCGCGGCCGGCACGGCCCGCAGGAAGGAGCCCCCCACGGCGGAGGACCCCGTGCCGAGCGACGTCGTCTGGGGCGGATGGGAGGTCAGGATCCCAGCGGTGATGAAGATGCCGAGGATGAGCACGGCCAATCCGAGGACGATCATGGCCGGCCTCATGGAGACGTTGGCCCTCATCGGAGGACGCAGCGGGACCGGCGTGGGCTCGGTCCCGGTCTCGGTGGCACACTGCGTCATGCCCCGTCCAGCCTAGGGGCTGGCCGACCACCCGAAATGGTCGATCGGGCCATGCCCGGCACCGAGGTCCCACTGGGCGCCACCGGCCAGGGCACGGGCCACAAAGGCTTTGGCCTCCCGCACGGCATCGAGGACTTCCGACCCGCGGGCCACGTGGGCCGCGATGGCCGCCGACAGCGTGCACCCGGTGCCGTGATCGTTGCCCGTGCGCACACGCACACCCTGGAGCACGGTGATCCCTTCGGGGCCGGCCACGACGTCATCGGCCGTATCGGAGAGGTGGCCTCCCTTGACCACCACATAACGAGCACCGGTTTCCCGAATGCGCTCGGCGACGGCGGCCATGGCGTCCACCGTGGTGAGATCGTCCACCGTCGTGTCACCGAGCACGGCCGCTTCATGCAGGTTCGGGGTGGCGACCAGCGCGTGGGGCAAGAGCAGGTTCACGTATGCCGCCACTCCCGAGGGGTCCATCAGCGCGTGCCCGCTGGACGAGACCAGCACCGGATCAACCACCAGATGGGGAAGGAGGCCCTCTTCGGCCATGAGGGCTACCTCGGCCACCATCGCCCGATCGGCCAGCATCCCGGTCTTGACGCTGCGCACATCGAAGTCGTCGAGCACGGTCTGGACCTGCAGGCGCATGAATGCAGGTTCAAGCGTGACCACACCGCGGACCTCGGCCGTGTTCTGAGCCGTCACGGCTGTCAGCGCGCTGGTCCCGTGCACCCCGAGCGCGGCGAAGGTCTTCAGGTCCGCCTGCGCACCCGCACCGCCACCCGAGTCCGAGCCGGCGATGGTCAACGCAGTGAGAGGGGAGAGGGGCTCCGGCACCGGGCCACCATATCCAGCGTGCCGTGTTCCCGGGACCGGCCGGGGGCCACCAACTGTTGTCGGATGAGTTGCTTGTAGTAGGCGAAGGTATGTTCAGTATGGCGGGGTGAACCTCTCGGAGTGGGCACAGCACGTCGGCGTGAGCAAGTTCACCGCCTATCGCTGGTTCCGAGAGGGCACTCTCCCCGTGCCGGCGCAGCGGGTTGGCCGGCTGATCCTCGTCGACACGGGCACCGAGGAACCAAAGCTCCAACGCACGGTTGTCTATGCCCGGGTGTCCTCGCACGACCAGCGGGCGGATCTCGACCGCCAAGTGGCTCGGCTCACCAGGTGGGCTGCCTCCAACGCCATGGCGGTCAATGAAGTTGTGATCGAGGTCGGTTCGGGAATGAACGGAAAACGCCGCAAGCTGGCGAGGGTCTTGGCAGATCAGAGCGTTGTCGCCATCGTCGTTGAGCACCGGGACCGCCTGGCGCGCTTCGGCCTCGAACACCTCGAGGCCGCTCTCTCGGCGCAAGGGCGGCGAGTTCTTGTGGTGGATGAGGGTGAACTTGACGACGACCTCGCTCGTGACATGACTGAAGTGCTGAGCGCATTTTGCGCCCGGCTCTACGGTCGTCGCGGCGCACGTAACCGAGCCGAGAAGGCCCTGTGTTGCGCCGAGCACGATCTCGGGGCCCTCTGTGTCCACAATGACTG
>PNAT01000180.1 GCA_003169675.1 Acidimicrobiaceae bacterium | reverse complement strand
TTTCCGCTCAGATGGGCCGTGGTCACCGAGCCGATGACCCGACCGATCACGGGGGTCTGCCAGATGGTGGCTCCGGTGGCGGCGTTGAGAGCCCACACCGAGCCGCTACGGCCGACGCCTTGGTCCGTGCCTTCGACCACGGCGAGTTGGCCATTGCCCTGGACATCGGCCAAGGCCGGGCTGCCACCGGTGGTGCCGTCGAGGGTGTGGCTCCACACCTGGTTGCACTGGGTGTCGAAGACCTTGACCGTGTTCTCGTCACTGGCTCCGTAGTAGCTGCCGGTGCCGGTGGCGATGCCGAGTGCACCACTGGGAAGGATCGGACCCACGGCAGGGGAAGAGTCGGTCTCTTCATTCGTGTCGGCGGAGCAGATCAGGCCTCCGTGGTCGTTGAGGATCCGGAGGTGACCGCCGTTTTGGTAGTGGCGCCCGTAGGCGAAGCCCGCCGTCGATGCTCCACCGATGACGAGCTCGTCCTGGCCCGTGCCGTATAGGTCGCCCACGGCTGCGGTGGAGAACACACTGTCGGCCGAGAAGAATGGCCACCCATTGAGCGGATTACCGCTCGACGCGTTCAGGGTGTAGGTCTCCTGACCGAGTGAACCGGCGCTGACGAAGGGGACACCACCGGCGGAGCCAACCGTGGGCGAGGCTTCGACGCCGACGTCGGGTTGGTTGTCAGAGGGTGGGTTGGTCACAACCTGGTTCCACAACGGAGCACCATTGCCGCCGTAGGCGTAGTACCCACCCGTGTCGGGCTGAGCGGCATTGCCGGCACCGAAGTACAGATTGTTGTTGCCGTCGGCTGTGGGCAGGAGGGAGGCGGTGGAATCGATCGGCGGGCTCCCGGCGACAGCGACGCCGTTCACCCCCATTGCCGGCAGACCGCTGTCCTTCCCGAAGATCCCACAGCCCTGCCCGGACCCGACGGTCGGTGACGAGGGCGCGCTCGACCAACCGGCGGGCACCGTGGGTACTTGTCCGCCGGAAGCGAGATGGAAGGCATAGAGATAGCCCTCTCTGTCACCTACTTCGACCGATGGTCCGGACTGATCGAGGGTGGCCTCCACCGGAGAGGCCATGGCCACGGCGCAGGGTGCGTCGTTGAGATCCTGAATCCACTTCTGCACCAAGGTGATGGTGGGCGGTAGTGCAGCCTGGGCACTCATCGGCGTCGCCCCGAGCGTCACCCCGAGCGTCACCAGGGCAACGATAGCGCCCATCCCCCCGGCACGCGCCAAGAGTGGGCGCGAGCACCGCGCACGGTGCACCGACAGGCGCGGCGCATTGAGCCGGCGCTCATGGGAACGAGCCAGATATGTCAATTTCCAATCATCCCGTCCATTGGTTGGTTCAACGTAATGCCTCCTCACGACCGGTAGATGGGCACGTCAAAGGCATCGCGGGCACGACCAGTAGCATCGATCGGCGTGTCCGCACCTATTCCCCCGCCGGGAGACTCTAATCATGAGGAAGCTGTGGATGGTCATGCGAGGGCCGCCGCCGCCCTACGCGCCGCCTTCGGTCGGTTGCAACCCCAGGGGAGCGATGCCTGGAACTTTCTTGCCGCGTTCACCCACCTAGGTGATCGTTACGGGCCGTATCAGCCCGGTGCCTCGGGCTTGTCGGAACTGCTTGACGCCCCGGATCGAACACAGAGGGGACGTGCCGGACGGCGTGGACGGATGGCTCGTCGAAAGGGTGGTCATGACCGGGAGACACCCGACCAAGAACAGACCGAGCTCGAGCAGGCCATGGCGCAGGTGGTCGAGGCCTTCCGATTCCTTTCCGCCCGCGTGCGCACGCTCGAGGAGCGACTGGCTCGCCAGGATCGACCGGTCGATGGGCCTTCGTGGCTGATCCCGGCTGAAGAGCTGGGCCAGTGGGTGGACCCGGTGGTGGCGCACATCGTCAGCACGACTCCGGGTGGTGAGGTGCTGCACGGCGACTGCGGTGAAGGTTTGCTTCTCAGCGCCCTCCACCAGGCCGGAGTGACCGCGCTCGGAGTTGAACCGCGTGGCAGCCTTGCGCTGCGGGCGTTGGAACGTGGTCAGTCGGTCACAATCAACGAGGTGGCCGAGGAGGTGGCGGATCGTCCGCCGGCGTCACTGGGGGGCCTGGTCCTCAGCGGGGCAGTGGATCGCCTACCACTCCATGCCCTGATTGCCCTCCTCTCTCACTCTCGGCGTGCGCTGACGTTGGGCGCACCGATTGTGGTGGTGACCACCGAACGCAGCGCGACCGAGGCGCGCTGGGGCACCGCGGCACTCGATCTGATTGATGGTCGTCCGCTTCATGCGCAGACGTGGCAAGTGCTCTTGGAGAGGGCGGGCTTCGTCGACGTTGCTCCCCTTCGTGGGAAAGCCGACGGCGATGCTCGCTTTGCTGTCTCTGCCTCGACACCCACGTGAGCGGGGTACACCACTTCGTACCGGTCGTGCACCGCGGCGACGCGGTGGGGCGGCACACCCTCCGCCTGCGCGAGGCCACGCGGGATCGCGGATTCGAATCGAACGTCTACGTAGATGTGGTCGAAGCCGATACGAAGGAGGAGACCACCCCTGTTTTGGAATATCCCGGCCACGCCCGAAGAGGCGACGTGTTGGTGTACCAGTTCGCCACGGCCTCTCCGATGGCTCCGTGGTTGGCCGCCCGCACCGAGACCCTGGTCGTCAACTACCACAACATCACGCCGCCTGAGCTGCTTGCTCCTTGGGACAACCACCTCGCCCTGGGCCAATTGCGCGCCCAGTCCGACCTTCGCCTGTTGGCCCCGCGAACGACGTTGGCCGTGGCCGATTCGGCCTACAACCGAGACCACCTCGTGGCGGCCGGATTTTCGCACAGCGCGGTCGTGCCACCGTCCGCCGCACTTGGAACCGACGTCATGACCGCGGGATCCCGCACCAAAGACCGGGGCAAAGCCGGCGGCTGTGGTGCACGTTGGCTGAGTGTTGGTCGGGTGGCACCCAACAAGGCCATTGAGGACACGATCGCCGCATTGGTGGTGACGCGTGCGCATGCCGATCCCGAGGCCACCCTGCTGATCATCGGCAAACCGGCCACGGCGTCGTACAACGATGCCCTCCACCGCTACGTGGCGGAGTTGGGGTTGACGGGAGTGGTGATATTTGGCGGTCATGCCAGCGATGCCACGGTGGCTGCGGCCTACGCACAGGCTGACGTATTGGTGGTCACTTCCGAGCATGAAGGCTTCTGCGTTCCTGTGACCGAAGCCATGACGGTCGGGCTGCCGGTGGTGGCCAACGGAGCGGGCGCCTTGCCCGAGGTCTTGGGCCACGCCGGGGTCTTCGTCGACTCGGGGGACCCCTACCTGCTGGCTTCGGCCATCGGTGAGTTGCTGGTCGATCCGCCCCGGCGCTCCCGCCTGGCCGATGCCGCCGCGCAGCGTCTGGCTGAGCTCGACCTTGACTCGTCCGCTGAACGATTCGTCGATCTGCTCTGCACCGTCGTGGAGCGGGGCGCAGTGAAACGGTGAGCGGTATTCATCAATTCGTTCCCATGCTGCATCGGGGGGACGCGGTCGGACGTCACACTTTGCGCTTGCGCGACCTCTTAGTGGCCCGGGGGATCTCGTCTCGGGTGTACGTCGAACTAATCGATCCGGAGACATCATCTGACACCGAACTGGCCTACTCCTACTCGGACCATTGCGAAGCGGGTGACGTCCTGCTCTACCAGTTGGCTACGGCATCGGACCTGGCCCCCTGGTTAGCGGCGCGGTCGGAGACCCTGGTGGTCAACTATCACAACATCACACCGCCGGAGTTCTTCGCCGCCTGGGACAACCGCCTGGCCCTGCACCAGGTCCGCGCCCGCTCCGAACTCCTCATGCTCGCTCCCCGGACTGCGCTGGCTGTCGCCGTCTCGTCGCACAACGAGGCTGAACTGCGTGCCGCCGGATACCGGGCCACCAGGGTTGTGCCTCCGGCTGCCATGTTGACGGCGTCGACCGATGCTCGGCCCCACAATGGGGACTCGATGGCGCACCCGTCATCACGAAGTCACGGTGCTCGCTGGCTCTGCGTCGGCCGGATGGCACCGAACAAGGCCCTCCAAGTTACGCTCATGGCACTCTTGGTGACGAGGGCCCACCACGACCCCGGGGC
>PNAT01000197.1 GCA_003169675.1 Acidimicrobiaceae bacterium | reverse complement strand
ACCTGGAACGGCTCGACCTGGAATTGAGCAACGTGGACCTGGACTCCAGGAGTTAAGTCGTGACGACACTTCCGAAGGCAGCGCGCCTCACCATTGGATTCTGGGCTGCCACCGGCCTCGTGACCCTGTTGGTCGCCGTCGTCCGACTTGTAGGAACCGGTTGGCCAGGGTCAACAAAGTTGATAATCGCTGCCGTATTCGGATTGTTGATGGCGGGCAACTGGCTGTGGCCACTCATGCTCTATGTCGATGGAGAGTCCGACGGCATCAACCTGGACGAATGCTTCTTTGTGGTGATGGTACTTCTGGTGCCTCGGTCCGTCACGATTCTTGTCTTTGTACTTGTCGCCGTCGTGGCCCAGGCGATAAAGCACCGACCCCTGGCCAAATCGATATTCAATGTCGGACAAATGCTGACCGGTGCAGGGACCGGAATCATTGTCTTTAGCCTTCTCAGGACAACCCAGGGCCCGACTGGCTACGCAAATGTCGGAGCCGCATTTGCCGGAGCTCTCACCTATTTCATTGTGAACGCGACGGCCATGGCCATGATCTTGGAAACCTTGGGGACACCTTGGCGCAAGACGATATTCGATGGCCTCGATGGCAAGATTCTGGTGGTGATGGGCAGCGTCATTCTCGCTGTCCCGACGGCACTCCTGGTGGCTCGTGATCCGGTGTATTTGCCGGCGGCCGTGTTACCTCTCCTCGTTCTTCGGTATCTGGCGGCCGGATACTTTCTTGCTCGACACGATCGGACCAGATTGCGAGGCCTCTTTGAAGCCACCCTGAACGTGAACCGTTCAATGGGGGGAGACGAGACCAGGTCGGCCATTTTGAATTCTGCGAGTTCGTTGCTTCGTTCACCTGATGTGACGTTGACCGCGGAGGAACCACCCACCACTTCGCTGAACACACCAGTAATCCTTGGTGACCGGCGTCTGTGGTTGGCCGCCTCAGGGCGCAGCCGCACGGAACCATTTGACGATGCCGATCGTGCGCTCCTCGACGCCCTTGCCTCCGTTGGTGCGGTGGCGCTTGCCAACACCGAGCTCTACGAAGAAGTGCAACGCCAAAAGGACAATCTTTCGGTCATCACAGACAGCCTGGGCGAAGGCGTCTGCGCCGTGAACGCGACTGGTGTCGTCACCTTTATGAACTCAGCAGGTATGGAGATGCTCGGATTGGCCACACCCGACCCAGAATCCGGACTAGTTCCGGATTGCATTGGAATCGCGATACCAGAGTTCTTGGGCGACCCGGCAATGAGGGCAATGACGACGGGCAAGACCATTACCAGTCACGAGGCCCGGTTTGAACGCAAGGATGGAACCCGCTTCCCGGTTTCGCTGACCGCGTCCCCTTTCGTGGGCAACAAAATCGCTTCGGGAGCAGTGATCGTTTTTCGTGACACTTCCGAACGCAAGGCATTCGAAGATCAACTGGCTCGACACGCATTCCAGGACGCGTTGACCGGCCTTGCCAATCGGCGACTGCTCCTCGACCACTTGGATCACGCCCTCTTGCGGGCAGAGCGCTCGGGGGAGGAGATCGCGGTCCTCTTTTGTGACGTAGATCGGTTCAAATTTGTCAATGACAATCTGGGACACCAGGCGGGTGACGAATTCTTGCGTACGATCGCAGACCGCCTTCGCCAGGCGGTCCGTCCCGGAGACACCCTCTCCCGCTTTGGTGGAGACGAGTTCGTCATCCTCCTTGAGGGTGTCAGTTCGCTTGGCCAACCAAATATCGTCGCCGAGCGAATCTTGCAGGAGCTGCGGGAGCCGTTGACGCTCACCGGTGGCCATCAAGTGGTCGCCACAATGAGCATCGGGATCGCGGTCAGTGAGCCAGGCAAATCACGTGACGACCTTCTGCATGATGCCGACGTGGCCATGTATCGAGCCAAGGACCGAGGTCGTGGTGGTCAATTTGCCGTATTCGATGTTGACGCGATGGGAGAGCGTTCAACCGTGCGATTGGACCTTGAAACGGCGTTGCATCAGGCAGTGGCACGTCACGAGATCGAGGTGCACTACCAACCGTTGATCTCGTTGGCTGATCGACGCGTTGTCGGCGCAGAGGCGTTGGTCCGCTGGAACCACCCTGACGAAGGGCTTCTCTTGCCAGAGCGATTCATCCAACTGGCGGAGGACTCGGGAGCGATTCTCCCCATTGGACAAGCGGTGTTGGAGCGAGCATGCGCTCAGGCACAACAATGGCACGATGATCTGGGAATCACCGTTGAAGTTGGGGTGAATATTTCCGCCCGCCAATTCCAGGGTGTGGGGTTGGCGGAGGCCGTCGCGTCGGTTCTGAGCACCACCGGAATAAATCCCGCCCAACTTTGCCTCGAGATTACCGAGAGCCTGGCCATGGACGACGTCGAACTCACGTCGACGATCCTTGGCAAGCTGCACACTCTCGGCGTTCGATTGGCCATTGACGACTTTGGAACCGGGTACTCCTCGCTTGGCTACCTGTCCCGATTCCCCATCGATGTGGTCAAGATCGATCAGAGCTTCGTGAACGACATCGATCACGATCCCATCAAGTCGGCCATCGTCTCCGCCGTGGTCGCCCTCTCAAAGGCCATTGGATCAAAGACTGTCGTCGAGGGTGTCGAGAATCAGGCACAACTCGACCACGTACGGAATCTGGGCTGTGACGTGGCCCAGGGGTTCTACTTTGCCCGCCCCATGACCGCGGCCGCATTTGGCAAATTGATCGCCCCCAAGGTCCATTCGCGGCCCGAACTGCGAGTCGTTCGCAACGTGAAGCAGGCCGTATAACTTCGATTCGGATTCCAGGCTGATCCGCCCGTTTTCTAGAGTCCATGTCACCAAATGGGGAACCGGCGGACATCTGGAAATGAGCGGCAAGCGAGTTGAGCGACGGTCTCGGTGCTCATGGGGATGTATGGCGAAGCTTCAGCCGTGGCGTCTGGAGGCCATGGCCAACCGCGGGTGGCGCCGGCCACGACAAGGGGAATTACGTTCCCAGCTGGACATTCGGGCCGGTAGGACTTCCTGGGATCTGGACCACCAGGATACATTTGACCAGCAAGATTTCGGGTCATCGGCCGTTTCCCTCTGCGATGTCCTTGAACAGCAACCATCAGAATCCCGAGCGGCGGATGGTGCCCGACTCGGCCACATTGACCATCTATCGGTGCAGACGGAGGTGGGTGGTGGCCATTACTTCCCCTCGCCTAAGTGCAGAAGTCACGCTGGACGAAATGGGCACGGATCCTGATGCAGCCATTGAGGAATTGCTCTGCAAGGTCGGAGACTCGTGCCCCGAAGTTGCCATCCATAGCGAGGGAGAGACAACCGGTCCCGAGCAATATGAATGGCGGTTGGAACTGGCTCGGTTGGAGGGGCGTGCTGGTGACCTGGGAATTGCCATCTATGCCGCCCTCGCCTGCCTGCAGCCTCCTCGTAACGGCATCGAAGAGCGACGAAAGGATCATTCTCGCCGGTGCGCTCGGCTTCGGTGCTCAAGAGCCTTGTGCAGGCCATTGTCATTCTGAGGCACTGCTGACCCTGGTTACCGTCCCGCCGGGAGGATCTGGTGGGGTTCAGCCCGGTGCGCCCAATCTGTACGGTCTCGCCGCCATTTCCTAGTGGTAGCGCCCGTTTCCCTGAGTGCGCATCGGGTCAGTAGCGTGCAGCCGTGACCGAGCGACGTCAGCTCCCCTTCGACCCCATCGACGAAGCGAAGCGTCAGTGGGTGAGCCATGGGTGGTCCGACCAGGCGTCAGGCATGGCCATTGTGACCTCAATCATGCGCCTCCAGCAGGTCTTCCTGGCACGGGCCGACGCCGTCTTACGCCCCCTTCATCTCACATTCGCCCGTTACGAGGTCCTGATGATCCTCTCATTCTCCACCCATGGTTCCCTGCCCCTGGGCAAGATCGGCGAGCGGTTGCAGGTCAACGCAGCCAGTGTGACCAATGCGGTGAATCGGCTCGAGGCCCAGGGCCTCGTGGACAGGCGATCCAATCCGTCGGATGGACGGGGCACCCTGGCCGAGCTCACCGATCGCGGTCGAACCTTGGCCATGGAGGCGACCGCCCGCATGAATACCCAGGTCTTCTCCGACCTCGGACTGGATGAACCCATGTTGCGTGCGCTCTTCGAACCGCTGGGGGAGCTTCGGCAAGCTGCGGGTGATTTCACGTAAGGCCTTGGATTTACTTTGATGTTGAAGTAATATCAGAAGATGGCTGACCGCTCCATCTGGCAGGATGCGTTCGACCGGTCTCCACGGCGCGCTGCGCTTTTCGAGACCATGTCGGGCGTTCCACTTGAACCCCTCTACGGACCCGATGAGGGAGAAATGCCCGGCCAGTTCCCGTATACCAGGGGACCGTACGCATCCATGTACCGATCCCGGCTGTGGACGATGCGACAGTTCGCCGGCTTCGGGACGGCCGAGGACACCAACGGACGCTTTAAGGAATTGCTGCGGTCGGGGAGTGATGGTCTCTCCACGGCGTTCGACATGCCGACCCTCTTGGGGCGTGACTCCGACGATCCGCTGGCCAAGGGTGAGGTGGGGCGTGCCGGTGTCGCGATTGACACCATGGCCGACATGGCCACCCTGTTCTCTGGAATTGATCTGGCCGCCGTGAGTACATCGATGACCATCAACTCCCCGGCCGCCCCCATCATGGCAATGTATGTGGGAGTCGCCGACGGTATGGGTGTCGAACGGTCAGCCCTGTCAGGTACAATTCAAAATGACATCCTGAAGGAATATCAGGCTCAGAAGGAATTTGTCTTTCCACCTCGACCCAGCGTCCGCCTGGTCACGGACGTCATGCGCTTTGCCACATCCGAGTTGCCCCGCTGGCATCCCGTGTCGATATCGGGCTACCACATTCGAGAAGCAGGATCCACGGCCGCTCAGGAACTCGCGTTCACGCTGGCCAACGGATTTGCCTACGTCGAGGCCGCGTGCGCCGCTGGGCTGGCAGTGGACCAGTTTGCTCCCCGACTGAGCTTCTTCTTCAACGCCCACATGGACTTCTTCGAGGAAATTGCCAAATATCGGGCGGCCCGCCGGATTTGGGCCCGGTGGATGCGGGACCACTATGGGGCGACGGACGGCCGCTCCCTCCAGCTCCGGTTCCACTCCCAGACAGCCGGGGTGTCGCTGACGGCTCAGCAGCCGGAGGTGAATCTTGTTCGAGTGGCCATCGAAGCGATGGCCGCCGTGCTGGGGGGCACACAGAGCCTGCATACCGACTCGTTCGATGAGGCCCTTGCCCTCCCGACCGAACACGCGGCCCGACTCGCCCTGAGAACACAGCAGGTGATTGCTGAGGAGACTGGTGTGGTCCACGTCGCAGACCCCTTGGGGGGATCGTGGTTCTTAGAAGAGCTCACCGACGAGATGGAGCGACAAGCCGAGGTCATCTTCGCGCACCTGGCGGAAGCGGGTTCGGGTTCCATGTTGGAGGGAACAATCTCCGGCATCGAGGACGGGTGGTTCGTTTCCGAGATCGCCGATGCCGCCTACCATTTCCAGTCAAAGGTGGCCCAGGGTGAGTGGATCCAGGTGGGAGTCAACGGCTACGTCGAGGGTGATGACGTTGCACCGTCGACCCTCTCCGTCGACCCCGCCGTTGAATCGCAGCAACTCACCACACTGGCCGCAGTCAAGCAGCGACGTGATGACGACGCCGTGCGCCGGTGCCTCACTCGCATCACCGCCGAAGCAGCCGACTCATCCATCAATTTGATGCCGGCGCTTATTGAGGCAGCCACTCATCTGGTCACAGTTGGCGAATCGATGCGAGCGCTCGAATCGGTATTTGGGCTCTGGTACGAAGGCAACGTGGTGTAGTGATGGCGACCACGGACGGTGGTGGGGTCCTCCGTGTTCTGGTGGCCAAGGTGGGACTTGATGGGCACGATCGCGGCCTTCGCATCGTGGCACGTATTCTGCGTGATGCAGGGTGCGAGGTGATCTATGCCGGCTTGCGGCAATCCACCGAGACCATCACGGCCATGGCCATGCAAGAGGATGTCGACATCGTTGGCGTGTCCATGCACAACGGCGCACATCTGACGCTGGCTCCCGCGGTTGTCGGCGCCCTGCGGTTGGCCGGTCTCGATACGCCGGTCCTTGTGGGCGGGATTGTTCCCCCGGCCGACATCCCCGTCCTCCTGGCGGCCGGAGTCGCCGCCGTTCTCGGACCGGGGTCCTCCAATGACGAGGTGGTGGCGACGGTCAGGGCAGCGGCATCGCGCCCCCGTGCTGACCGGGCAGGAATGAGGCAGGCAGCTGACTGAGCGGGAATGTAGAGAGGTAGGCGCGCAGTCCGACCTCGAGAATTGGGAGCACGTCGTGCCAGTCGGCCACGATGCCCACGTCGCACTGATCGAAGACGAGAGCATTGGGTTCTGTGTTGATGGCCAGGATGGATCCGGCCGACCGGACACCGACCATGTGGTTGAACTTCCCGCTGAGCCCGATGGCGATGTAGAGGCGGGGCGCGATGGAACGCCCGGTCAGGCCGACTTGTCTCGATCGAGGAGCCCAACCTTTGTCGGTCACTTTCCGGGTGGCGGCGAGCTCGGCGCCGAGAATTGCCGCCAGGCGGCTGAGGAGTTCATACTCGTCGGGCTGCACCCCGGTGCCCACCCCGATGACGGCTTCGGCCCGGGCCAGCGCCTCAATTTCGTCCGTCCTCCGCTCCGATTGCACCCGGACCCGGCCACGGCGAGAGACGTGTCGGATTTCAGGCTGAAAGGGCTGGGGCCGATCGGGCGGTAGTGGCATGACGCCCGGGCGTACGGTTACCAGCCGGAGCTCGCTACGCCAGGTGATGTCGGCCTCAAGCGCGCCGGCGAAGGCCGGCTTGGCGGCCACCAGGGTGCCGTCGACCACGTGCAGTCCGATGGCATCGCCAACCAGACCGCTGCCCGTCGCAGCTGCCGCGCGACCGGCCACTTCCCGGCCGAAGGACGTGCTCGGGGCCAGCACCGCCCAAGGGTTCCGCTCGGCCATCCACGAAATGAGGGCTTCCGCGACGTCCTCTCCGATCCGGGATCCGGCCAGTTCAACCACCACATGGGCACCGGCCGCCGCCAGCTGATCGGTGGAACATCCGCGGGGGCACAGAGCGTGCACCTGCCCCCCGATTTCGTTGGCTATTTCCGCGGCCGCACCGATGAGTTCACGGGCCACCTGGAGCCGATCGTGCTCGACAATGACGGCGATGACGGGTTCTGGTCCGGCCGTCGCCACACTCTCATTGACTGCCGATGTACGGGGGGGTGCGGACGGCGCTGACGGCCCGCTTGGGCCGGCCGCCACGCGAGGCTGCAGCGCCTCCCGTTGCACAAGGATCTGGATCGCGTGGGCGACCTGTTGTTCCAATGGGCCGCTCAACACCAGCCGGTCCCGCCGGTGCTCCATTGTCCGCACCACTCCGACCTTGGTGGGGCTCCCCGCATCGCCCCACGGACCCTGGCCCAGGCCCGCCGAAGTGAGTCGGAGGATCCGCTCTGGTGACACCGCGGCTCGCCCATCCTGATCCACCTTGCACGGTTCACACAGGCGCTCGGCCACCGAGAGGACGGCCGGAAGGTCGATCTCCACGACCTCGAACCCGTCGTCCGTCTCGAGCTCGAGGAAGAGGTGGGTGTCGAAGGCCTGGAGGGAGCGGGCCCCCCCGGCAAAGGGGAGATCGAGGAGCTGGGCCACCTCGGGCCCCACCTGTCCGGTCTCGCCGTCGATGGTATTACGACCGAGCAGAATTAGGTCGAAAGGACCGGCGGACTCGAGCGCCGCCGCCAAGGCCCGGGCTGTGGCAAGCGTGTCCGAGCCAGCGAATCGTGGGTCGCACAGATGAATGCCGCAATCCGCGCCCCACGCCACCGCTTCTCGCAGCACATCTTCAGCGACGGGTGGACCCAGCGTGACGACCGTGCAGGAGCCGCCCGTTGCTCGAGCCAACTCGACCCCTTTCGCCACCGCCCGCCGACAGTAGGGATTCATTTCCAAGGCCACGCCCTGGCGGACGAGACGACCCTCTGCACCCAGGGTAAGTGTCTCCCCGACCGGTACCTGTTTGATCAGGGAGGCAATCTTGAGGGGACGTCGTAGCCCGACGGTCTCATTCGCTGTGCCGTCAGACGCAGTCCTCACCGGTGGTGCCCAGCCTCCCGCCTTGCCACGAATGGTTCTAGAAGCCTGCCATAGCCACGACAGGCTGGTTGAGCCGAGTCCCGCCCATGGAGCCGAAGAATTGAGCATCGCCGAAGTCGAAGATTCCGCCATCTCCGGCGACGAATCGATAGCCACCTCCCGAGGAGGTGGCCTGCATTCCAACTACAGCCTGCGCGAGGTGAATGGCGCCGGTGGAACCATGGAAGGCGGCCTGCGGGCCGAAGCTGAAGATGCCGCCGTCGGAGGCCACCAGCCAGTACCCCCCTCCGCCGGGATTCGATGCCATCCCGACGATGGCCTGGTTGAGATGGGTGCCACCGGTTGACCCATAGAAGGGGGCATCGCCAAAGGCGAAGATGCCCCCGTCGGAGGCGACCAGCCAGTAGCCACCGCCGTCGGGCGTCGACGCCATGCCGACGATGGGTTTGTTGAGATGGATGCCGCCGGTCGACCCGTGGAAACGGGCGGAACCGAAGGAGAAGATGCCCCCGTCGGAGGCCACCAACCAGTAGCCACCACCGTCGGGCATGGCGGCCATGCCTACCATGGGCTGGTTGAGGTGGATGGCCCCGGTCGATCCGTAGAACTGGGCGTCGCCGAAGGCAAAGATGCCGCCGTCCGATGCAACCTCCCAGTAACCGCCCGCATCCCGGGTGGCCGCCATACCGACCACCGGTCTATTGAGCGTGATGGCGCCGGTCGATCCGCAGAAGGGCAGGTTGCCGAAATTGAAGATGCCCCCGTCGGAGGCCGACAGGTAGTACCCCTGTGGGATGCCGGTGGGTGGATGACACGGGACCTGAATGTTCTGAGCTGTGCCGGCGTCACCCGTGAGTTGCGCGTCATGGTGGAACTGGGGCCATGCGCCCGTCTCATTGACGAGACCACCGTTGGACCCGGCGACCTCAAAGTGGGTCACGACGCTGGATTGGCCCTGGTACCCGGCCACCGTGAGCCCGATCGTGCCATTGGGGTCATGGGTGATGAGCGGTGAATTCTGGAAGCCCATGGCCATCGTCCTGAGCACGGTCTCAACCACAGTCCCCGACTTACCATCGAGCAGAACGACACCGTCGGTGGTCGGAGCCACCACATCTTGATAGCCATTGCCGAAGTCAGCGGTGACGACGGAGCCGACCACCCGACCGACAGTTGTCTGCCAGATGGTGTGACCCGATGCCCCATCAAGGGCATACACCGAACCGCTGGAGCCGTTGTCGGTCCCCTCAATCACCTGGAGTTGCCCATTGCCGAGCACATCGGCCAATGCGGGGCTGCTGCCCGTGTACCCGTTGAGCGGCGCCTCCCAGGCGAGGTTGCAGTGATTGTCCAGAGCGATCAGCTTTTGGGTGTCGGATTGATTGAAGGTGGAACCGGTACCGACGACGATGCCGACTTTGAGAGTGCTGCCAAAGAATTCCCCGACGGCCGGCGATGAATCGACTTCCTCGTTTGTGTTGTACACGCAGTCAAGACCGTCATTGGGCTGGGGCTGTCCGGCGGCACCGTTGGAGCTGAGCACTCTGATGTGGCCACCGTTGGCATAGGCCTGGCCGTAGACATTGGCGGCCGCGGTCGAGGCGCCACCTTCAATGATCTGGGTCTGTCCATTGCCATAGAGGTCGGCGATCGCCGGAGTGGAGAAATTGCTGTCCGCCTGGAACCAGGGGAAGCCGTTCAGGATGGCGCCGTTGGTGGCATTGAGCGCATTCTGGTTCTGACCGAGCGAGCCCGCCGTCACGTCGGTCTCTCCCTGCAAGTTTCCAATGGCCATGGACCCTTGCACGCCGAAGTGCTTGCTTGCGTTGTAGACCGGGTCGGTCTCCTGGGTGAACCATTGGGACGTCCCTTGGGGTGTGATGGACTGATACCCACCCGCATTGGGGTTCTGGGCATCGCCAGTTCCGACGAAGATCGAATCGGCCGCACTCCCGGGCGTCGTCGGTGCCACCGAAGGGGACGATTCCACGGGGGCCCCAGCCTGAAAGGTCCACACAGCATTCCCGGACGCCAGATCGAAGGCGTACACGTTTCCGGCCAGGTCGCCCACCGTGACGGCTGGCCCCCCTGGGAGGTTCGCCACATTGGGTGAGGAGAGATTGATGGTGTTAGATCCATCACTGATGATCTTCTGCCACTTCTGAGTGAAGGTGACGTACGTCCCAGCGGCACGAAGGGTCGAGGGTGCGGCGCCCGCCAGGGGCGGCATCGTGAAGCCGGTTGCGGTTCCCAAGGCGAGACCGAACATCACCACTCTTGCCGGACGCCACGACCGCCTTTCGGAGGCCGATCTCGACCTCGGTTTCGTTCGCATCGTGGCGTGCCGAATCATATGTCGTCGTCCCCCTCAACCATGTGTGGAGCCTGATGCGCATCGGCGGGCGGGTACCCCGCCTCCGCCCAAACCCGGTGTCCCATTCTCCCATTCCGGACCCCGCAATTGCTAGCGGGCCAAAAGACCCATCTCCTTCTATGAAATCTCACGTCCGGGGCGAAGGCGATCGGAAGCGGGGAATCACAGGACGACCACTGAACGGAGGACCTCCCCCCTCCGCATGCGGCCGAAGGCATCTTCCACCTCGTCGATGGCGATGGTCTCCGACACGAACAGGTCGAGGTTGAGGCGCCCGGAAAGGTAGAGCTCGACCAGCATGGGGAAGTCTCGGGACGGAAGGCAGTCTCCGTACCAACTGGGCTTGAGGGCGCCGCCCCGGCCAAAGAACTCAATCATCGGCAGGTCGATTCGCATCTCGGGAGTTGGTACCCCGACCTGGACCAGCGTTCCCGCCAGATCCCGGGCGAAGAAGGCCTGCTCCATGACGCGTGGATTCCCCACCGCCTCAATGCAGACATCGGCGCCGTTGCCGTTGGTGAAGTCCCGAATGGCCTGTACCGGATCTGATGTGCTGGCGTCGACGGTGTGGGTGGCGCCGAATCTCCTGGCCGAGGTGAGCTTGCTCGGGTCGAGGTCGACCGCGATGATCGTGGCTGCCCCGGCTAACTGTGATCCCGCAATGGCAGCACAGCCGACGCCGCCGCACCCGAACACGGCGACCGAGTCACCGAGACCCACCTGAGCGGTGAATATGGCCGCACCGAGACCAGCCATCACGCCGCAACCCAGCAGGCCGACGGCCTCAGGACGTGCCGACCGATTCACCTTGGTGCACTGACCGGCGGCGACCAACGTCTTGTCGGCGAAGGCTCCGATACCCAACGCGGGCGAGAGCGGGGTTCCGTCGGACAAAGTCATCTTCTGCGTTGCGTTGTGGGTGGCGAAGCAATACCAGGGGCGTCCCCGGCGACAGGAACGGCACTCGCCACACACGGCGCGCCAATTCAGGATCACGAAGTCTCCGGGAACCAGCGAGGAGACATCCGGTCCGATCGACTCGACGATGCCGGCCGCCTCGTGCCCGAGAAGGAACGGGAAGTCGTCGTTTATCCCGCCTTCTCGGTAGTGGAGATCGGTATGGCACACACCGCAGGCCTTCACGGCAACGACCGCTTCACCCGGACCTGGGTCGGGCACGATGATGGTCTCGAGGGTGACCGGAGCGCCTCTGGACCTCGCCACCACACCACGAATGTCAGCGGCCATGCGTGCTCCCTCTGATCACTAGACCCACATGATGCCCGATCGGCCTGCCCCGAGGTGAAGTCCTGCATCCTTCTCACGCCCACCGGGGAAGCAGGAACGACGCCTTGTAGAGTCGTCGCCCGTGCAGTATCCCTCGACTGCCGACACCCGCCTCAGCCCCGCCGCAGTATTGATCGCAGTGGTGACGGCATCGGCCCTCGTGGTAGGTGTCCTGCTGCGGTTGTGGCTCATCTTTCACCGACCGTTGGGATCGGACGAAGCAATCGTCGGTTTGATGGCCGGGCAGATCCTCCACGGCCACTTCTCAGCCTTCTATTGGGGACAGGTGTACGGCGGGGGAGAGGCCTATGTGGTCGCTGGCACGTTCGCCATCTTCGGCTCCAGCAGCTGGGCGCTGGAAGGAACCGCGGTCGTGCTCTCAATGGCGGCGGCCGTCCTTACCTGGCGGATAGTGCTGCGCCTGGTTGAAGACCCGATGCTGGCCGCACTCTCGGGTGCGCTCGTCTGGGCTGCGCCGTTGACGGTGCTCTCCAACTCGACCCTGGAATACGGCTTTCGGGGGTTGACCATGGCCTGTGGCCTCGGACTACTGCTCATGGCGTTTCGAATCCTCGATGGCGCCAGAAGCCTGGTCGACTTTGCCCTCTTGGGCTTGGCTGCCGGCATCGGATGGTGGTCGTCGCCTGAGATCACCTACTTCCTCCTGCCCGCATCGGTACTCGTCGCCGTCGCCGCCTTCCGAGCACATGATCAAGCGGGAGTGGTCGTTCGCTGGTGGCCCCGCCTGGGTGTCGCCCTGGTGACGGCATCCATCGGCGCCCTGCCATGGGTGTGGGCCAATGTCGCCTCGGGCTGGCAGTCGATCCGAGATAATTCCGTGACGGTCCCGGTGGGGTCACCCGACTATGGCGGGCGGGTGCGGATCGTCATCGAATTCATGCTTCCCATGCTGATGGGATTCCGCCGGATGATCACGGGCCAGTGGCTGGGGCACGTGGCGCTCTCGTTGCTGTTGCTGTCCCTGTTCTTGGCCGTGATCGCTCTCGCCCTGGCCCTGTGCCTCCGCCGGGGACTCAAGGGCGGCGTTGTCGCCGGGGCTGTGCTGGTCATGCCTTTCTTGATGTCACTTTCTCCGGCCACCTTCTTCTGGCGTGACGGTCGCTATGCGGTCTTCCTCTTCCCGCTCCTCGCCATGGCGCTGGCCATCGGTGCATCCGAAGGCAGCGCAATGGTGCAACGGCGCATCCGCGCTGCTCCGACCAGATATTGGGCCGCCGGCGTGTTGTCCGCCGTCACCGTGCCGTGCGTGATCCTGTGCATCCTTGGCTTTGGGTCGAACATGGTGTGGATTGACGGGACGGTCGGGTTCTCGTCGGCCTGGGGGAATCCCGACGGACCGACTCGGCAGGCCATTTCCCGGCTCGAGGCCAGTCGGGCAACGGTCGGTTACGCGGATTATTGGGTCTCGTACCGGTTGGATTTCTTGAGCCACAACGCATTGGTGTTCTCCCCTGCCGGAGGAGAGCCGGACCGATGGGCGGCCCTGGATCACACAGTGCGGAGCTCTTCCCACCAGGCGTGGTTGTTCGTGCCCTCGACGCCGCTCTCAGATATCCAGTTCTCCAGCAATCTCGAGGGACCGGACGGCCTGTCAGAAGGGCGCTTTCTGGCTGAACTCTCACATCTCGGGGTGGCGTATCGAGTTCTTGACGCCGGTCTCGTCCAGGCCGTCATCCCCAATCGTCCAGTGACGCCCCTCGAGGTGGGGCTCCCCGAACCCCTCTGACCTGCTCGGCGTCTTCTTGAAGTAGGTGGCTGAATCCTCGAAGCCCAACCTCAGGTAGAAGTCGCCCGCCCGTCCGCCGACTGGCCAGGGTCACGAAGGCAACCGGGATCGATCCTGCCCATTGTTCGGCCTCCTCAACGAGGAGCCTCCCCACGCCTGATCCACGGGCCGGCGCAGCGACCCTCACCTCCTCATTCCAGGCCACCGGTCCATCGGCGAAGAAGGTCCGCTGGGAGCTCGCCAGGAGGTAGCCGATGATCGAAGCGTTCCCCCGTTCGGCCACGAGCACCAGGGTGTCGGATCGCTCAATGAGTTCCGCGAAGGTCTGGCGAAACACAATCTGTCGGGGTTGGAAGGACACGGCAAACTCCTGCACGAGGGTCCAGATCCCATCGCGGTCGCCCGCCCGCGCCCGGCGGAGGGAGAGGTGCTCCAAATTCGCTCGGCGATCTTGACAACACACCGGTCACGGCTCAGCGGCTCGGGATCGCCGGTATCAGAGATCGTTTCAGACAGAGCGATCAGCATGCTGGCGTGCTCGGTGGACCAGTGGTCCAAAAGTGCGTCCACGAAAGCGGGCAAGTCTGTGAAGTGGTCGTAGCAGGATCCCTTGGTCACGTCCAGGCGCTGGCCGAGGGCATCGACCGTCAGTTCCCCCTGCCCGCGCTCGGCCGGCAGTTCGAGGGCGGCACGGTAGTAGACCGTCCGGTTCAAGCCCTCCGGGGGCTCTAGGCCGGACGAATGCGATAGCGGACGGGCAACGTCTTGAGCCCTCCCACGAAGACCGTGGCCGAAGAGGTCGGTGTGCCCGCCAATTCAATACCGTCGAGCCGCGGCAGGAGTTCGGCGAACAGGGCGCGAGTTTCCAGCCGGGCCAGCTGCGCCCCCAGGCAGAAATGTGGCCCGAAGCCGAACGCCAGGTGCTTGTTGGGGTGCCGGCCCACATCGAAGCGAAAGGGATCGTCGAACACCGACTCGTCCCGGTTGGCCGAAAGGTAGGCCAGGTACACGGATTGGCCCGCGGTGATGGGTGTCCCTCCCACCACGGTGTCCTCTGATGCGGTGCGCATGAATTCCTTTACCGGGGTGACCCAGCGGATCATCTCCTCGACTGCCACGGGGAGGAGGGCGAGATCGGACTGCAGCCGGTCCAGCTGGTCGGGGTGCTGCAGAAGGGCATGGAGGCCACCGGCGATGGTCGAACTGGTGGTGTCGTGGCCGGCCGTGGCGATGATGACGTAGTACGAGGCCAGGTCCATGTCCGGCAGGTAAACACCGTCAATCTGGGCGTTGGCCAGGGCGGAAGCCAGATCGTCGGTCGGCGCGGCTCGGCGGGATGCCGTCAGTGCCGTGAAGTAGTTGAAGAAGTCGAGCAGGACCGTGAACTGCTCGTCGGGGTCCGTCGAGCGGGCCAATTCGGGGTCGTCACCCCCGAAGAGTTGCTGAGTGAGCATGAGCATGCGTTCGAAGTCGCTCTCGGGCAGGCCGAGCAAGGAGAGGATCACGTAGAGCGGGTAGTGGACCGAGATGTCACGGACGAAGTCACATTCTGGGCCCAGGTCGCGCATGTGGTCGACGAAGCGGACGGCCAGATCCCTCATGCGTTCCTCCAGGCGTCGCAAGCTGTTGGGCTGGAACCATGAGGCAGCAATAGCCCGGTACGCCTTGTGGTCGGGCTCGTCCATGTGAATGAGGGTCCGCAGGACTTCGCCCTTCTGGGTGGCGAGTTGCTCGGCCACCTCGGTGGCCAGCAGCGGTCGGGGAGCGCTCAGGAAGCGGTGGTTGTCCCGCTCGACTTCCATCACGTCCACATGGCGGGTGAGCGCCCAGAAGGGACGGTACCCGGGCTCATCGACCCAGTGGACCGGGGAGGCGCGGCGCAGGAGGGTGGTCGCCCGGTGAAACCGATCCTCGTCGGCGTAGGCCGTGGGGTCGGTGAAGACCGTGCCGGCCTCGCTGACACTCAGGCTGTCGGTGGTCATCAGGCCCCCGTCTCGTGGTTCGGACGTTCCATACCTCAGCCGATCAATCTCGGACTAATCCCCCGAGGCGCGCCGGCGCCCGCGCACGGTGCTCAGAAGGAGGAACACCGCGGCCATCAGCGGCAGGAGCACCGCCCCGGCCAGGCGATTGTGATCCACCGCGAAGGCCAGGCCGACCAGAAGGAGCGTGGCCACGGCCAACTCAGGGGTGTCACCGATGAGGAAGTCCCACCAGAAATGACCGAACACGCGGAGTCCCTTGCCGATGGCGGCCTTCATCGACTGGACGCCGCCGCGCTGAGCTTCGTGCGCATCAGGGCGGTGTAGGCCACGGTGATCAGCGCGAAGAAGGCCACCAGGACCGGGAGGGCCACATCATCTCCGGGCCAGTGCACGCCGGCCCCCTCGCCCACCCAGAAGACGCCGAAGCTGGTGAGCATGATGCCGACGGCCGTCTTGATGGTGTTCTCGGGTACCTCGGAGAGCTGGCGCGACACCAGCACCCCCACGGCGCCGACCAGCAGGGCGGCCACCCCGGCCACGAGGGCGGCCAATCCGAGTCGATGCTGGCTGGCGCCGAGGCTGATCACGATGAGCACCACCTCGGTCCCCTCGAGGAAGACCCCCTTGAAGGCCACCACGAAGCCCACGCTGTCGCGGTCCTTGGACCCGCCCTCGAGGGCCTCCGCATCGGGAGAGCTGAGCGACGCCACCGTCTCGGCGTAGATCCTGTCCTCGTCATGGAGGTCCTTGTGGCCGCTCGCCCGCAGGATGGCCTTGCGCAGCCAGGAGAGGCCGAGGACGAGCAGGAGGGCGCCCACCACGGTGCGCAACGCACTGATGGGGACGTAGCGGATGAGGGGGACACCCACCACAGCCACCAGGACGCCCAGCACCAGTGCGGCGGCGGCGGCGCCTTCGAGGGCGGAGCGCCACCCCCGGCTCACACCCGCAGCCACCACGATGGTCAGGGCCTCGATCATCTCGACGGCACTGGCCCCGAAGACGGCCAGGACGAGGACGAGGGTGGAGGATGTGTGCATGGGGCTCGGCACCACAAACTAACGCCGCCCGGCGGGGATAGTGTGCGAGGCACTGACCAGGGCCTCTGGTGAAGCGGGGTGGTAGACGTGGGTGAGAGCACAAACATGGCATCGAGGGCCGGGAAGTCGTACATCGTCGTGTCCGCTGACACGCACGCCTCGCCGGACAATCTCGAGCACTTCCTCTCCTTCGTCGACCCCGGCCATCGGGAGGAGGTGGCGGCGTTCGGTGACATGTCGTCGTTGGCCATATCGATGTTCGGGGGGTACGACCCCGGCGCAATCGACGAATCCGACCCCGTCCGTGCCGTGGCCGCTCGCCGGTTGGCCGGGATGGGTGTCGACACGGACGCCGCCGAGGAATGGCTGGCCCACTACGGCGCCGACTGGGTCGTGCCCGGCGACGGCGGGGGACGCCGTCTCGAGGTCCTTGAAGAGCAGGGCATCCACGCCGAGGTCACCCTGCCCGGTCCGGTGTTGGCCGGAGGGCTGTCGCCGGCCATGTATCTGGGCGGCCACACGTCCAAGGGGCTCGATGCGGTGTGGCCGGCCCTCCACGGCTACATGCGCTGGTTGGCCGAATTCTGCACCGCTGCTCCCGGACGGCGGGCCGGGTGCATGCCCATCGACTTCCACGACATGGACCGGGCGGTCGAGGAAATCGCCTGGGCCCGCAAGGCCGGCATCTTCGGTGGCGTCATGCTCCCGGCCATGTCGGTCACCTCGGGACTGCCTGGATATGCGGATGAGTACTACGAGCCGTTCTGGAGCGCCTGCGAGGAACACCAGATGGTGGTCAACCTGCACACCGGCGCATCGGGCTCGGCCACCGATACGAAGTTCCTCTACGACGACACGCATGGCGGGATGCTCGGGCTCTTCGAGGTCTTCGTCTTCACCCGTCGCCCGCTCTGGTTCATGATCTTCGGTGGCGTGTTCGACCGCCACCCGGACCTCAAGGTGGTGGTGACGGAGAACGGGGTGCAGTGGCTCCCCTCACTGATCCGGGACATGGAGCAGTTCTTCGACACCCACGGCGGTGCGCCGGTGCGTTCCTACCTCAACATGCGGCCCCGGGACTACTTCGAGAAGCACGTCTTCATGGGCGGTTCGCTCATGAAGCGCTACGAGGCCGACATGCGCCACGAGATCGGCATTGACCGCCTGATGTGGGGGGCCGACTACCCGCACCTGGAGGGCGCCGCGCCCGTGCACCGCCAGATCCTCCAGCACATCTTCGGTGGGATGCCCGAGGACGAACTGCGCCGCATCCTCGGCCTCAACGCCGTGGGGCTGTGGGGTTTCGACGAATCATTGCTGCAGTCCGTCGCCGACCGGGTTGGCCCGACGGTCGAGGACCTGTCAACCCCTCTCGCGTTGGACCAGATCGTCAATACGTTCAGCTGGAGCCTGGCCCGGCCGGTGCCCCTGATGTCGGACCGCGCCGTGCCCGCGGGAGCGTCTTAGGCCGCCGACTTCTCCAGGATGTGGATGCCGCAGGCCGAGCCCAACCCGATGACATGAGTGAGGCCCACCTTGGCCCCGGCGATCTGACGGTCCCCGCCCTCCCCCCGCAGGTGGGTGGCCACCTCCCAGACATTCGCAATTCCCGTGGCGGCGATGGGGTGCCCCTTGGACTCGAGGCCGCCCGACACGTTGACGGGTGTTGTACCGGTGCGCCAGGTGGCACCCGAATTGAAGAAGTCCACCGCGCCACCCTGCTCGCACAGCATCAGGTTGTCGTAGTGGACCAACTCGGCGGTGGCGAAGCAGTCGTGCAGCTCCACCAGGTCGAGGTCCGACGGTCCCACGCCGGCCTGCTCGTAGGCCTGCGTGGCCGCGTTGCGGGTCAGGGTGTTGACGTCGGGCAGGATCTGGCAGGACTCCTCCCAGGGGTCGGTGGTCAGGATGGAGGCGGTCAATTTGACGGCCCGCCGCTGCTGCTCTTTGGAGAGCGTCTTGAGCTTGGCGCCCGACACCACCACCGCGGCGGCCGCCCCGTCGCAGTTGGCCGAGCACATCGGCCGCGTGTTGGGGTAGGCGATCATGACGTCGCCCATGATCTCCTCCAGCGTCATCTTCTTGGTGTAGGCCGCCTTCGGATTGAGGGTGGAGTGCGAGTGGTTCTTCTCGCTGATCTTGGCGAAGAGCTCGAAACTGGTGCCGCCGTACTTGTGGCCGTACTCCATGCCGATCTGGGCGAAGACGCCGGGCATGATTTCGGTGCCGATGCGACCGTCGACCGGGGCCACGGCGCCGTAGCGGCCTGAGGGGGTCCAGGTGCTCGAGTCTTCCTTGCGGGACCCGCCCGAGAGGAGGCCGGCACCGGACAGCTTTTCGACGCCGAAGGCCAGGCCCATGTCGCACTCGCCGGCCTTGACGGCCATGGCGGCCACCCGCAAGGCCGTGGCGCCGGTGGCGCAGGCGTTGGCCACGTTGTAGACGGGGATGCCGGTCTGGCCCAGCTGCTTCTGCAGCTGCTGACCGATCCCGGCGTTGGCCGCCATGAGGTTGCCGGCGCCGATCACCCCCATGTCCTTCATGGTGACGCCACCATCTGAGAGGGCGCCGGAGACGGCCTCGGCCGCCAGGTCGACGATGTCGGACTCGGGGCGCTTGCCGAAGTTGGTCATGTGGATGCCGAGGATCCACAACTCGTCTGATGCCGATGCCATGGTGATTAGCCTCCCAAGGGTTCGAAACCGAACCCGATCGCTTCAGTGCCTTCGTCGTCGGTGCCGATGACCTCGGTGATCAGACGGACCTTCATGCCCAGCGTCACGTGCTCGGGGTCAGGGGTCACGTTGAGCAGGTTGGCCCGCACGCTGGTGCCGGCGCAGTCGATGAGGGCGGCCACGTAGGGGACGGGGACACCCGGGGCGGCGAAGGCCACGATGGTGTAGGCCCGCACCTCACCGGTGGTCGAGATGGCGGCCTTCTTGAATGCGGTCCCCTCGCAGCTGGCGCAGGCGTTGCGCCGGTCGAAGAAGCGGGCGCCGCACGAGGTGCACTCATTGGCCACCAGATGCGGGTCGTCGCCCAGTTCTAGATAGTCGACCAGCGGTACCTGTTTCGCCATCTTCCTCCGATGCTCGGTCCGAACCTTGCTTCCTCACCGTAGCGGGGGTGGGAAAACACTCGCTAGTCGGGTGGCCGGGGACCAGATCCCGTTATCGTCGGACCCATGCACTACACACATCTGGGCCGCACCGGCCTCCGGGTCAGCCGCATCTGCCTGGGCACCATGAATTTTGGGCCCGAAACTGATGAGCTGACCTCGTTCTCCATCATGGACTCGGCTCTGGAGGCCGGCGTCAACTTCTTCGACTCGGCCAACGTCTACGGGCGGGACAAGGGGCGGGGGGCCACCGAGGAGATCGTGGGCCGCTGGTTCGCCCAGGGTGGCGGGCGCCGGGAGAAGACGGTGCTGGCCACCAAGCTCTACGGCGACATGGGGGAATGGCCCAACGAGGGCCGCTTGTCGGCGCTGAACATCCGGCGGGCCTGCGATGCCTCGCTGCGGCGGCTGCAGACGGACTACATCGATCTCTACCAGATGCACCACATCGACCGGGGCACCGGTTGGGAGGAGATCTGGGAGGCCATGGAGGTGCTACGCGCCCAGGGCAAGATCCTTTACGTCGGCTCCTCGAACTTCGCCGGCTGGCACCTGGTCAAGGCCCAGGCGGCGGCGGCCCAGCGCAACTTCATGGGACTGGTGAGCGAGCAGTCGATCTACAACCTGATGGCCCGCAAGCTGGAGATGGAGGTGCTGCCGGCCGCCCAAGATCTCGGACTGGGTGTCATCCCGTGGTCACCCCTCCACGGGGGCCTGCTCGGTGGAGTGGTGCGCAAGGAGCGTGAGGGGAGCCGCCGCTATCAGGGGAGGGCGGCCGACGCCATTGAGTCCCGGCGCCCTCAGTTGGAGCAGTACGAGGACCTGTGTGCCGAGGTGGGCGAGGAACCGGCCACCGTGGGACTGGCCTGGCTGCTCTCCCGGCCCGCCGTCACGGCACCGATTGTCGGTCCACGCACGCCCGAGCATCTCACCGGCGCGCTGCGGGCGGTCGACGTGACCTTGAGCGGTGACGTGCTGGCCCGCCTGAATGACATCTTCCCCGGCTACAAGACCTCGCCCGAGGAGTACGCCTGGTGAACCCAGCCCCCTAAGGGGCCACATGCCCGGCCAGTTCGGGCTCCGGGCCGGACCCGGCCGGAGTCTTGGCGCCGGTGGAAGCTTTGGCCGCGGCGTCTTCGGCGTCCACCGACACCTTGGGCAGCAACCGATCGAGGCTCTTGGGGAACCACCAGTTGGCCCGTCCGAACATCATCATGATGGATGGGACAACGGCCATCCGGATGAAAACGGCGTCGACCAGGATGCCACCGGCCAGGCCGATGCCGAACTCCTGTATCACCCGTTGTCCCCCGAGGATGAACGATCCGAAGACCAGGATCATGATGAGGGCGGCGGCGGTGATGGTCTTCCCGGTGGCGGCGAGGCCGTTGCGCACGGCAATCCGGTTCACTCCCCCGGACTTGAGATACTCCTCGTGCATGCGGGAGACCAGGAACACTTGGTAGTCCATGGAGAGGCCGAACAGGATGGCGAAGAGCATCACCGGTAGGAATGCCTCTACCGGGCTGGTGCCGTTGATGCCGATGATCGTCCCCCCATAGCCCCATTGGAAGACGGCCACGATCAGCCCGAACGCCGCCCCGATGGAGAGCAGGTTCATGGCGGCCCCGGTGAGCGGGATCACGACGCTCCGGAAGGCGACGGCCAGCAGGAGGAAAGACATGGCGACGACCAGGCCGATGAACAGTGGGAGCTTGGCCGCCAGCACATTGGCGAAGTCGATGAAGATGGCAGTGTTGCCTCCGACATAGACCGTCACTCCGGAATGACCCAGGGCACGGGGAATCGTCTCACCGCGCAGGTGGTTGATCAGGTCGGTGGTGGCGACATCCTGAGGCGACGACGCGGGGTCCACGTTGACGAGGGCGACATCCCCTTTTCCGGTCTTGGCCGGTATGAAGATCGGACCCTTCACGCTCTTGACGTCCGGTTGGTGGCGGACCTGCTCGACGATGGTGTCGATGACCTGGTGCTGGTTGGGCTGGACCACGGCCACCACCAGGAGCGGGCCATTGAACCCGGGCCCGAATCCCTTGGCCAACATGTCGTAGGCCTGGCGCGTGGTCGTGCCGGCCGGGTCGGTGCCCTGGTCCGCCGAACCCAGATGGAGGGAGAAGAACGGGATGGCGAGAAGGACCACCGCGAGCAGCGCCCCGGTCGCGGAGATGAGAGGGTGCCTCTGGACCCGGTCGGCCCATGTGGGCCAGAAGCCTTTGCTGCCGACGCCCACGACGCGGGGGCCGCTCTCGGCCAGGTGTTTCTTCTGCCTGCGGCTCAACACCTTGGGGCCGATGAAACCCAGCATGGCGGGGAGCAAGGTGAGGGCGGCGATCATGGTGAAGAGGACACCGATGGACGCCGCCACGGCCAGCCCGTAGAGGAAGCTGACACCCAGGGCGATCATGCCGAGCAGGGCGATGCACACGATGATGCCGGCGAAGAGCACGGCCCGACCTGATGTGTTCACCGCGTTGACGATGGAGCTCTCGACATCAATCCCGGCGATCAATCCCTGGCGGTGCCTGGTGACGATGAAGAGGGCGTAGTCCACCCCCACCCCCAATCCGACCAGCAGGACCAATTCGGGAGCGAATTGCGGCATCTTGAGCACGTGGCTCAGGGTGCCGATGATCCCGATGGCGGTGCCGAGTGCGAAGAGGGCGGAGAGCAAGGGCAAAATGGCGGCGAAGACCGAGCCGAAGACGATGAGCAGGACAACGAGGGCCAACCCCACGCCCACGCCGGTGTTGCTGATTGATGTGCGGTTTGCGTTTTCGGCCAGTTGACCGGTGACCGCGACGTGGAGGTGCGATCCCGACGCGCTCACCGCCTTCGTGACGAACGCCTTGGCTTCTAGCTGGGGAACGAGCTGCTCCTGCACGTCCAACGTGACGGCAATGAACCCAACGGTGGCATCATGGTTGATGTCAGTGCGGGCGACCAGGTGCCCGCTCCCGTCATAAGGGCTGGCGATCGTGCTCACATGGGGGAGTGCTTCGAGTTCGTGCACCATGTGGTTGACCCGCAGGCCGATCGCGGTGTCGGTCAGGTGGGCGCCGCCCGTCGCACCGAAGACGACCTGCTCGGTGTCGCCTGAATGCTTCGGCGCTACCGACTCCAACAGCTTGATGGCATCAGCCGATTGCGTGTTGGGGAACGAGAAAGAGTTCGAGTAGGCCGAGCCGGCGGCGCGCCACATGCCCAGCGAGGCGACGAGAGCAATCAGCCAGAAGAGGACGACGAGTCGACGGTGACGGACACACCACCCGGCCAGGGTCCGCATGAATCAAGGTCTCCTAAAGCTCGCGTGAAGCGGCGACGTGCCTGCCCCTGCCCAAACAGTACTGGCTCCGGTACGCGGCCCAGTCCGCAGACGCCGCGTTGGGACAGGCCCAGCAGGGCCCGGTAGACGGGCTGGGCCATCCGGTCCGCCGACGTGGCCGAACGGGCCACCAGGCGTCCTGCCAGGACGGGCGAGTGGTCGGGGATGGAGAAGAATTCCCGCTCCGCCAGGCTGAGCAGGGTCACCGGCGAGAGGGCGACCACGCTGATGGAGGAGCGCTGCTGATTGAGGATGGAGTACTCACTCCACGACTCGCCCCGCCCCAACAGCCCGATCGGTGCTCCGTCGTGAGCGACGTAGGCGTGCCCGGCCGCGATCAGCTTCCAGCGGCGGACCGCCACGTCCTGCCTCTCCAGTGCCTGGCCCGGTCGGGCGGTGCTGACCGCGAACTGGTCCGCCAGGACCTCCAGCTGGTCATCAGCGAGTCCGTGAAAGAGTTCGAAGTCACTCAGGAGTGACACCACCTCGACCGGGTCACGTCGTGGGCAGTCGGCGTGGGGCGTCGGGGACGAATCAAAGAGGCGCATGAGGTCAGTGCTCCAGTGACTGGTGTTGGTGGTTGTGGTGGTGGCGCCGTCCCGTCCGGCGCCAGAAGAAGAAGGCGACAATGGCAATGAGCAGCCACGGCACATGGAAGGCGGGCCAGAGGGACGTGATGGTGAGGGTCGAGCCGGCGAACAGGGCGACGAAGGCCACCATGAACACGAAAGGCAGCACGCGCCGGTGGCGCGGCGGGGGCGGTGGCGGCTCCTCGCTCAGGCGGGGAAGGTCATGGAAGAGCCCGCCGAGCTCGGCCCGGGTGGTGGCCGACATGGCAGTGTCGAGCCGTTCCTTGAATTCGGCCTGGTCCAGGCGACCATCGCCGAAGTGCCGTGAGAGCTTGTCCGCCACGGCGTTCCGCTCGGCGTCCGAGGCCCGCATGATGGTGTCGGGGACCGGATCGGGTCGGCGGCCCATCGGGTAAGCGGGGTCCCATCGATAGCGCATGGTCTTTCCTCTCGGTTCGCAGGGATCGGGATCGGGATCGGGATACCGGTGATTACGTGTGGTCCCGCTCACGGGCGAGCAATTCCTCGGCCACGGAGAGATCGGACCCCTCGTCGGGAATGAGGAGCCATCCGGCCAGGTACAGCGGTACCGCCAACCCGCCCATGAAGGCCAGGGCGACGAAGCCGATCCGCACCAGGGTGGGATCGACGTCGAAGTAATCAGCCAGGCCTGCCGCCACGCCGGCCAGCATGCGCTGGTCGCCTCTCCGGTGCAGGTGCATCCCGGTCCCGGGTACGGCAGCGTCGTCTCGGGTGCTGGTGTCTTGCGGTGCAGTGTCCATGCACAGAGCGTGACGGACACGGTGGCCGGAGTGAATCCGGCATCCCCCTGGACCGTCCCTGATCCTGGCCCCGGCCACTCAGGGGTATCCCTGATAGGCATCGGCCACCGGGCGCGCGATCATCGTGGTATCGAAATGCCACCCGATCCTGCCCAGCGCCAGCATGGTCCCCACGGTCCAACGTGGCGCCATTGGTCACGCCCCTGGATTGACCCTGATCCCCACTGGAACCCGGGTTGTTCCACCCCGGTCGGCCGGGACCACGCACACCGGCACCGGCACGTACGCCTGCGCCACATGCGGCGGAGCACGGAGGCCCGGGTGCTGGGCGGGGTTTGCGGCGGCATCTCCGAAGCCACCGGGATCGACGTCATGCTGGTGCGCATCGGCTTCGTGCTGCTGACGGTGTCCAGCGGCGTGATGATGCTGGTCTACGCGCTGGCCTGGCTCATCGTGCCCGCCCAAGGCGAAGCCTCGAACATCTTCTCCCGGGCCCTCAGCGATCGCCGGGGCATCCGCCTGGTCGTGGCCATGATCCCGGCCATGGTCGTCCTGCAGGTAGTGGTCAGCGCGCTGCATGTGGGGTTCGTGGGCTTCATCGGGTGGCCGACCTTCGTGGCCGTCGGGGTGGGCGTCCTCATCTGGCGCAACGCCGCTGAAGCGGAGAAGGTATGGATGAGGGACGACCTCGTCCCCCTCCTCGGGGCCGGTACCCGAGGCCAGGCCCGTTGGGTGCTCGCCGTTCGCGTGGCGGTCGGTGTGGCGGTCGGCCTCGGCGGGGTCTATTTCCTCCTCAACGGGCACACCACGGCGACGGCGCTGCGGCCGGTCGGCGGTGCGGTTCTGGTGCTGGCCGCCCTGGTGCTCATCTTCGGGCCCTGGTGGCTCAGCCTGGTGCGCGACCTCATGTCTGAGCGCCAGGCCCGGGCGCGGGCCGAGGAGAGGGCGCAGATGGCGGCCCATGTCCATGACTCGGTGCTCCAGACCCTGGCCCTGATCCAGCGCTCGGCCGACGATCCCCAGCATGTTGTGCGGCTGGCCCGGGCCCAGGAGCGGGAGCTGCGCGCCTGGCTCTTCGAAGGCCAGCCTCCCGGGTCCCTGGGTGGGGACGTGGCCATGCTGGCCGAAGGGGTAGGGCTGCTGCAGCGCCAGGTCGAGGCGGACCACGGCATCACGGTCCAGGTGGTGATGGTGGGGGACTGCGAGCTCACCGCCCCCCTGCGCGCCCTCCTCGATGCGGCCCGCGAAGCCACCGTCAACGCCGCCAAATGGTCCGGCGCCCCTCAGGCATCGCTCTACGCTGAGGTGGAATCTGAGAACGTCATGCTCTTCGTGCGTGACCGGGGCCAGGGATTCGACCCCGACCTCGTTCCCGACGACCGCCAGGGCATCGCCCAGTCCATCAAAGCCCGGGTGGCCCGGTTCGGGGGCACGGTGGCCATCCGCTCGGCGCCGGGCCATGGGGCCGAGGTGGAGTTCTCCATGCCCCGGGGCGAGCTGGTCCGGTGAGCCAGCCGGGCGTCCGGCGCCCCCGAATCTTCCTGGTGGAGGACCATGCCGTCTTCCGGGCCGGGGTCAAGGCGGAGTTGGGGGATGCCGTCGAGGTCATCGGGGAGGCGGATGAGGCGGCGGCGGCGGTTGAGCTCATCAATGAGCGCCAGCCCGAGGTCGTCCTGCTCGACGTCCATCTGCCCGGAGGCGGTGGCCTGGCCGTGCTCCAGGGTGTCCTGCCCCTCCATCCCGACGTGCGGTTCCTGGCCCTCTCGGTGTCCGACGCCCCCGAGGACGTCATTGCCGTCATAAGGGCTGGAGCCCGGGGCTACATCACCAAGACGATCTCGGGAGACGAGTTGCTCCAAGCGGTGTATCGAGTGGGGGCGGGAGATGCGGTGTTCTCGCCCCGCCTGGCCGGCTTCGTCCTCGATTCCTTCTCCCAGGGCCCTACACCCGTCACCGGCCTCGATCCCGAGCTGGACCAGCTCTCCCCGCGCGAGCGCGAGGTCCTCCGGCTCATCGCCCGCGGGTACACCTACAAGGAAGTCGGCCGGGACCTGACCATCTCCACCAAGACGGTCGAGTCGCACGTCTCGTCGGTGCTGAGAAAGCTGCAACTCTCCACCCGTCACGAGCTGGCCAGATGGGCCACCGACCGTCGCTTGGTCTAGACAGGGGCGGTGCCCACCGAGCTCTCCGCCGAACACCGTGACGCGGCGGCACTGGCCGGAATGGCCGGAAGGGCCCTGCTGGAGCTGCGGGAGAGTCCGCCGGCCCAAAGGGACGTGGGGGCAGCCGGGGACCGGTTGGCTCACACCCTTCTCGTCGACGAGTTGCATCGCCTCTACCCCGACGATGATGTGCGCTCCGAGGAAGGGCTCGAGCACGTCTCGGGCGACGGGCGCCTCTGGGTCATCGACCCGCTCGACGGGACCCGGGAGTTCCGCCAGTCCGAGCGGTCGGACTGGGCCGTCCATGTGGCGCTGGTACTGGCCGGCGAGGCCGTGGTGGGGGCGGTGGCCCTCCCGTCGCTGGGTCTCGTGCTCTCGACCGCGGTGCCCCCGGTGCTCCAGCCCCCCGACGAGGGGGCCCCGCCTCGGGTCGTGGTCTCGAGAAGCAGGCCACCCGAGGTCGCATACGACGTGACTGAGGCCCTGAGCGGCGTGATGATCCCCATGGGTTCGGCCGGGGCCAAGATCGCGGCCGTCATCCTGGGCGCCGCCGAGGTCTACGTGCACGCCGGTGGGCAGTACGAGTGGGACTCGGCGGCCCCGGTAGCGGTGGCGCTGGCCAGCGGGCTGCACGCCAGCCGGCTTAACGGGGAACCCCTGCGCTATGGAGCGCCTGATGCCTGGCTCCCCGACCTCATGGTCTGCCGCGCCGAGTACGCCGAGACGGTGCTGGGCGTGACGACGGCGCGGCACCGTCCCTACTGGTAAGGCTCCCGCCCGTCAACCAGACAGGGCCCCGTCTCACGAGGAGTCGAGGCCCTGCGGTCTGGTGAGGTACCGACCGAGGTCGGGCCCGTCCGGTCTAGATGGCGCGAACGTTCGCAGCCTGCAGCCCCTTGGGGCCCTGGTTGGTCTCGAACTCGACCTTCTGTCCTTCTTCCAGGTTGCGGTAGCCCGTCCCGGAGATCGCGCTGAAGTGCACGAATACGTCGGGGCCGCCACCGTCCTGAGTGATGAAGCCGAAGCCCTTCTCACCGTTAAACCACTTCACGGAACCAGTTGCCATTGAAAATCCACTCCTCTCCTGGCCAGATTTGACCCGTTTGCGGGGGTCATGGCCGGTGACTCTTGCGAGCCAGAGGGATTTCCAAGTCTGTAATGGTGGTGCCCTCGCCCATAACCTTAGCGCCTGGCGCCGCGGAAATCCCCCTGGGTGGCCGATGGGGGTGACAAGGGGTCCCCACGACTGGCGAGCACCCGCCTGGCCAGGACATCGGCGTCGGCCAGGCTCAGCTCAGGCAGGTTTCCGCTCAGGATGAGCGTGGCCAGCCCGTGGACGATGGACCAGCTGGCCAGAGACACCGCCTGCAGGCTGCGCCGGTCCTTGGCTTTCCCGCTGGCGACGATAGGGCCGCGCAGTGTGGCAAAGGCCCGTTCCTTGGAGCGCTGCAGCTCGGGGTCCCCGCCGCGCTGGAGGTCGGGGTGGAACATCACGGCGAAGTGGCCGGGGTGCGACAGGGCGAAGTGGACGTAGCGCACCCCCACCTCAAGGAAGTCCCCGGTCCCCTCCCACGTTTCGCCCAGTTCGTCGGCCAGGAGGTCGAACCCCTCGACGGCCACGGCGGTGAAGAGCCCGGCCTTGTCCCCGAAGTGGTGCACCGGTGCGGCATGGGAAACCCCGGCTCGTGCGGCCAAGCCGCGCAGGCTGACCGCCGCCGGCCCGTCGGCGGCGACTGTGGCAACGGCCGCATCCATGAGGGCACGCCGGAGGTCGCCGTGGTGGTAACGGGCGGTGCTCCGGCCGGAGGGGGGCGTGGCCATGCCACCATGGTACCCACAATGTTGTCGTTGACAAGATCAAGCCGGCGGTCTATCTTGTCATTGGAAAGACGCACCCGGCGGACCCGAAGCACATGAAGGAGCCTTTCATGACCGTTGTCACCAACCCCTACCTGGAGGGCAACTTCGCCCCCGTGCTCGAAGAGGTCACGGCGACCGAGCTGAAGGTCACCGGGGAGATCCCGGCCGAGCTCAGCGGCCGCTTCCTGCGCAATGGCCCCAATCCGGCCGCGGCACCCGAACCGTCCACCTACCACTGGTTCACCGGCGATGGCATGGTGCACGGCATCAGGCTGCGGGACGGGCGGGCCGAGTGGTACCGCAACCGCTGGGTGCGCTCGGCGGCGGTGGCGAAGACGCTCGGAGAGGCCCCCCGAGCAACACGGTCCCACGCCGGCATGGACTTCGCGCCCAACACCAATGTGATCGGGCATTCCGGCCGTACGTTCGCCATCGTGGAGGCGGGTTCGCTTCCTTACGAGCTGACCGACGAGCTGGAGACCGTGGGGCCGTGCGACTTCGGCGGCACCCTCCCGGGCGGCTACACGGCGCACCCCAAGCGGGACCCGTTGACGGGAGAGCTCTACGCAGTGTCGTACTTCTTCGGCTGGGGCAACGACGTCGAGGTCACCGTGATGGACACCGAAGCCCGGATACGCTCGGCCCGCCGGGTGACCATGGGTGGTCCGGTCAGCCTGCACGACACCGCCATCACCCAGACGTGGATCGTCCTGTTCGACCTCCCCGTGCTTTTCGACCTGGAAATGGCGGCGGGCGGCGCCAGCTTCCCCTACCGGTGGTTCGACGACTACCAGGCCCGGGTGGGCCTGCTGCCCCGGGACGGCGACTCCACCGAGGTCATCTGGCACGAGGTCGACCCCTGTTATGTCTTCCACCCGATGAACGCCTACGACGAGCTCGGCGGCGGCGGCGGGATCGTGCTCGATGTGGTCCGCCACCCCTCCATGTTCCGCACCCACCTGCTGGGCCCCTCCGAAGGGGCCCCGACATTGGAGCGCTGGCACATCGACGGGCACGGGGCGGCGGTCAAGGAGGAGCGGCTGGACGACCGCGGGCAGGAGTTCCCCCGCATCGACGAGCGGCGGCTGGGGCTGGAGCACCGGTTCGGCTACAGCGTGGCCGTCGCCGAGCACGACGACATCTTGGGCACCGAATCGGGACTGGTCCGCCATGACCTGGTGGCCGGCACCAGCGAGGTGCGCTCGTTCGGCCGGGGCACGACCATCGGCGAGGGCGTCTTCGTATCCAGCGCGACCGCTACCGTCGCCGGGGAGGATGAGGGCTGGCTGATGACGCTCGTCTATTCGGGTGACACCGACGCGTCGGCGCTGCACATCCTCAACGCCGGGGACCTGGGCGGCGAGGCTCAGGCCGTCATCGAGCTGCCCCAACGGGTCCCGGCCGGCTTCCACGGGAACTGGGTGCCCGACCCGGCCTGAGCTATCCTCGCCCGGCCTCCCAGTCGGCCTCCCAGTCGGCCTCCCAGTCGGCCACCAGGCGTTTGGGCGCCGTCAGGCAGGAGCTCTCGGCGATCAGTTCGGCCATCTCGTCCCAGTCCGGTGGCGCGGCCAGGTCCAGGCGCACACCCACCCACCCCCCCCTTGGGACCCACGTACTTGGGCACGAAGAAGCAAGCCTCGTCGGAAACGACCAGCATGGCCTGGACGCCGGGGGGAGCCTTCATGGTCATGGACGTCCCGTCCTTGCTCGTCATCACGAAGAGCTTGTCCCGAACTCTGAACGAGGGGGCCGTGTGTCCCCCGAACGGCTTCTCATCGGCTTCGGGCGTCGGCACCTCAGACGCCGGGCTGCCCGTCCGCCGCCCGGTCCGCCGCCACGGCGTCATAGGTCTCGTACTCAGAGGCAGTGTCGTCCGCGAACTCGTATTCGAGCAGCCCGGCCTCGCCCCACTTCTCCCGCAGGTAGCCGCCGTTGGCCTCCAGCAGGCCCAACCTGCGCACGTTAGGCACGAGCTTGGCGAAGAACCCCCGGGCGAAGCCTCGCATCGGGTTGATCCCCGAGAGGCTCGCCGCCTCCTGGATGAACGGGAGTACCGCTTCGGCCGAGGTGCCCATGCGCTCCCACACCTCGGGCGTCGTTGCCCGCGCCCGCGAGTTCAATGTGGCGTCGATCATGAATTCCTGGCGCTCCAGCAGTTCGGCCTGGCTCAGGTCGGCGTAGAACTCCGAGAGGCTCAGGACACCGAAGGCCACGTGACGGGCCTCGTCGGACATGACATAACGGAGCAACTTGGTGAGCAGCGGCTCGTTGGTGCGGCGCAACATGTCACCGAACGCGGCCAGGGCCAGGGACTCGATCACGATCTGCATCCCCAGATAGGCGATGTCCCAGCGCGAGTCCTCCAACAACGACCAGATCTGCTCCTTGAGATACGGGCTCATCGGGTAGGCCTCGCCCAACTTCAAATTGAGGTACTTGGCGAACACCTCGGTGTGCCGGGCCTCGTCCATGGTCTGGGTGGAGGCGTAGTACTTGGCGTCGATCCACGGGACGGTCTCGACGATCTTGGCCGCGGTCATCATGGCGCCCTGCTCGCCGTGCATGAACTGGCTCAGGTTGGCCTTGAAGAACTCCATCCCGAGCCCCGAGTACTCCTTCTCCGTCCATGTGGCCAGTGGTGAGCCGGGGAGGGTCCCCGCCACCCGCGCCACGGCCAGCATCGGGCTGTCCTGCTCGGCCACCAGGCGCTCGGGATCGACATCGGTGGCCCAGTCCAGGTCGGTGACGCTGTTCCACTGCGATCCCATGGCCTTGTTGTAGAGGGTGACTAGCTGCCCCCGGTCCCGCTCGTAGTCCCACAGGAAGAGACGGTCGGCTTGGTCCCTGATGACATGGATGGCCTCGTCCATCTCACCACGGCCCGGCAGCGGAGGGCTCACCCCTGGCCCGGCTGACTCAGAGTCCATGGACCTACTTCCGCTTCCCACCCATGTTGGCGTTGGGAGCTGCTGAGTCCACCAGCCCGGGCACCACGGCACCGAGTTCGGCCGGGTCCCAGCGGTCGCCCTTGGAGGCCCCGGGCCCCGCCACCCAGCCCTCGGCCACGCTGATGTGGTCACCCTGGACGTTGAAGACGCGGCCGGTGATGGCGGCCGACTCGGGGCTGCCCAGCCAGACCACCAGCGGGGCGATGTTGCCCGGGTCCAGCGGGTCGAACTGCTCGGGCTTGAGGTCGGCCGAGGCGGCGCCCATCCCGAGGTTCTCGGTCATGCGGGTGAGCGCCGCCGGGGCAATGGCGTTGACGGTCACGCCGTAGCGGCCCAACTCCATGGCGGCAATGACGGTCATGGCGGCGATCCCCGCTTTCGCCGCGCCGTAGTTGGTCTGGCCCACGTTGCCGTATATCCCCGACGGCGAGGTGGTGTTGATCACCCGGGCGTCATTCGATTCACCGGCTTTGGAGCGGTTGCGCCAGTACTCGACGGCGTGGCGCGTGGGGGCGAAGGTGCCGCGCAGGTGGACCCGGATGACGGCGTCCCACTCCTCAATGGTCATGTTGACCAGCATGCGGTCCCGCAGGATCCCCGCGTTGTTGACCAGGACGTCGAGGCCCCCGAAGGTGTCGATGGCCGTCCGGACCAGGCGCCCGGCGCCGTCCCAATCCGACACATCATCCCCGTTGGCCACGGCCTCGCCGCCCATCCCGCGAACCTCGTCGACCACCTGGCCCGCCGGTCCCGCCGAGGAGCCGGTGCCATCAACTTCGGCCCCCAGGTCGTTCACCACGACCTTGGCGCCCTGGCTGGCGAACTCGAGCGCGTGCTCGCGGCCGATGCCCCGACCCCCACCCGTAATGATGACGACCCGTCCGTCACAGATTCCCACGTGGCACTCCTTTTTGTCGTGATCCCGACGCCGCGGCTCGATACTGGTCCCGCAGCTTCCGCTTGAAGATCTTCCCCGTATCCTCGCGCGGCAACTCGGCCACGAAGTCCACGCTGCGGGGGCACTTGAAGGGGGCCAGGTGTCCCCGGCAGAACGCCATGAGCTCGGCGGCCAGCTCGGCCGTCCCCTCCACGCCCTCGGCCGGTTGCACCACCGCCTTGACGGCCTCCCCCCACTCGTCGTCAGGAACGCCGATGGTGGCCACGTCGAACACCGCCGCGTGCTGCACCAGCACAGCGTCTATTTCCGCCGGGTAGATGTTCACCCCGCCGGAGATGATGAGGTTGGAGCTGCGGTCGGTCAGGAACAGATACCCCTCGGCATCCGCGTAGCCCAGGTCGCCCAGCGTGAAGTACTCGCCCCGGAAGGCGTCGGCCGTCTTCTCGGCGTCGCCGTAGTAGTCGAATTGGGTGTCCGGCACGGCCCGCAGGTAGACCAGCCCGATCTCGCCCGGCGGCAGGTCCCGCCCCTCGTCGTCGGCCACCTTGACCAGCCCGGGCACCATGGGTTTGCCCACGGTCCCGGGGCGGGCCAGCCAGGTCGAGGAGTCGACCAGGGTGCCCAGCCCCTCGGTGGCGGCGTAGTACTCGACCACGATCGGCCCGAGCCACTCGATCAGCTGCCGCTTGACGGTCAGCGGGCACGGCGCCGCCCCGTGGATCACGTAGCGCAGGGGGGAGAGGTCGTAGGCGCCCCGGACCTGGACGGGCAGGGCGAGCAGGCGGTGGAACATGGTCGGCACCATGTGGGTGTGGGTGATGCCGTGCTCTTCAATCAGCCGCAGGGCCTCGGTCGGGTCCCACTGCTCCATGATCACCAGGGGAACGCCGTAGAGGAACGGCACGGCCACCGAGAAGGCCAGCGGGGCGGCGTGGTAGAGCGGACCGGTCACCAGATGGGCGTCGACGCTGGTCTGGTAGGCCTCGTCGTACCCGCAGAAATTGACGGTGGCCAGCGCGCTGGGGGCCACGCTGCGGCGGTGCACGCCTTTGGGCCGGCCGGTCGTGCCCGAGGTGTAGAGCATCTGGGTGCCCGGCACCGGGTCGGCTATGTCCGACCCTTCTTCGGCGGCGATGACCTTTTCGTAATTCTCGAAACCGGGACGCTCACCGCCCACGCTGAGCTTGACGAGGTCGGCCCCCCCGGCCGCCGCCGCCACGTCGAGGGTTTGGCCAAGCTCAGCCGCGCCCACGAGCGCCTTGGCCTCGCAATTGCTGACGATGTAGGCCGCCTCCTCTCCGGTCAGGTGCCAATTGATCGGGGTCAGGCGGAGGCCGCTGCGTTGGGCGGCGTACAGCACCTCAATGAACTCGGGCCGGTTGGTGCACATGAGGGCGATGCTGTCGCCCGTGGTGAGGCCCCTAGCCCGAAGGGCCCTGGTCAGCCGGTTGATGTTGGCGTTGAGCTCCCCGTAGGTGCGATCCCCCTTCGGCGAGGACAGGGCCTGGCGCTGGGGGACCCGGGCGGCCCACCAGGCGTGCAGCATGCCCTGGGCGGCGGCCTCCGCTTTGTCTTCGGCAACGTTCACGACGGGGTGAAGAGAGGCAGCTGGCGCCCATCGGAAAGGGGCTCCCAGGTCACCGTCACGGCCTGGCCGGGGTGGACGTCCTCAGGTGTGCATCCAACGACATTGGTCATCATGCGCACGCCTTCCTCCAGGTCGACCAGGGCGACGACGTAGGGCTGGCCGTCCGAGAAGGTGCTGCCGCCTGCGGCGGGCTTGTGCTCCACCGAGGCGGCGTAGACGGTGGCCCGGCCGCTGGCCGTGCGCCACTCGAGGACGCCGTCCATAGCCAAGCAGTGGGGGCAGAACGACCGCGGGTAGAAGATCCCCCTATTGCAGGCGGAGCACCATTGGATCAGCAGCGTGCCCCCTCGGGTGGCCTCCCAGAACGGGGCGCTCTCTGCCCCCTGCGGTGGCTCCAGCCGTCCGGCCATCAGAGCACCGCCTCGGTCCCCAACACGGCCGTCGACATGCACGAAAGCACCATGCCCGAGCCGTGGGCCACTGCGACCTGGGCGTCGGGCACCTGTCGGGCCCCGCACTCGCCTCGCAGCTGGCGCACGGCCTCGGTGATGAGGAACATGCCGTACATGCCGGGGTGGGTGAAGGACAGGCCACCGCCGTTGGTGTTCATGGGCAGGGCGCCGCCCGGGCCGAGCTTGCCATCTTCGGCGAAGGGACCACCCTCGCCCTTGGCGCAGAAGCCGAGGTCCTCGAGGTGGAGCAGGGCCGTGATGGTGAAGCTGTCGTAGCCCATCAGCACGTCGACCTCGGATGGAGCGATGCCGGCCATACCGAACGCGTTGGCGCCCGAGACCGCCCCGGGCGTGGTCGTCAGGTCGGGCATCTGGCTGATGATCATGTGGTCGTGGCAGGTGGCGGCACCAAGGACGTAGACGGGTGGCCGGCGCAGCGAGCGGGCCCGCTCGGCGCTCGTCATCACGAAGGCGCCGGCGCCGTCGGTGACCAGGCAGCAGTCGAGCAGGTGCAGGGGGCTGACCTGGAGCGGCGAAGCGAGCACCTCGTCCACGCTAAGAGGAGCTTGGTGGCGGGCCCGGGGATTCAGCGCGGCCCACTCCCGGGTGCTGACGGCGATCTGGGCCAGCTGGGCCGAGGTGGTGCCGAACTCGTGCATATGGCGGGCGGCGGCCAGGGCATAAGGACCCATGGGCGTGCGCAGCCCGAAGGGCCACTCCCACTCGGCCAGCGGGTTAGGGCCGGGGGGATAGCGCCGCTCGCGCTTCCGCTTGTGCGTGCGGTCGCTGCGGGGCGTGGACGCGTAGACGCTCACCACCACCTGGCACAACCCGGCCGCGATGGCGGCAGCGGCGTGCTCGAGGTGGACCTGGTAGCTCGACCCGCCCGTCATGGTCGAATCGGTGTAGCGGGGATGGACCCCTAGATACTCCGCCAAGGCCATCGACGACTCCGCATGGCACACCCCGTCGACATCATCGAGGGTGAGGCCGGCATCGTCGAGGGCGGCCAGGACCATGGCGACCTCGAGGGCCCGGCCGGTCCGGTCGAGCTCGCCGGTGGGGGAGGCGTCATCGGCCACTCCCACCACGGCCGCCGCGCCGCGCAGCGTCCGGTCAGACCGGCTCATGCCCCCGCCACGTCCGCTCAGGCGTTCTTGGGCAATTCGGAGAAGGGCGTCACGCGGTCGTTGTTGGGTTCCTTCGGCAGCCCCAGCACGCGTTCGCCAATGATGTTGCGCTGCACCTGGTCGGTCCCGCCGTAGATGGGAGGCGCCTGGGCGAACAGCGCCATCTCGGTAATCCCGCCGGCGAAGGGGTCGCCCGTGGCCTGCACCAGGCTGGCCTTGTCGTCGGCGTCATAGGCGTGCAGCATCCCCGCCGGCCCCGAAATCCGCAGCCCGAGGTCACGGGTCAGGCGCACGATCTGGCTCATGGACAGCTTGGCCACGTTCGGCATGCCCGGGATATCGCCGCCCTGCTCCTTGACTGCTTTGACCCGGAGTCCGTTGAACCGCCCCAACTCGCCCAAGGTGTACAGGCGGGCCAGATCCTGTCGGACTCCGGCATCCGTGTTGACGCCCTTAGATTTTGCCAATCCAATGAGCATGCCGGCCCCGCCCCGCATGGCCCCGAGCGCCCCGCCGGCCGGCTTACCGGTGCCGCCGGCCGCTTTTGACGTGGCCTTGGACTTGGGGGCCACGAAGTCACCCACCCGCTTGCTCAGCGCCCCCATCACGGTGCCCGGCTGGGCCAGGCCGCCACCGGCCGCGTTGCCCCCACCGGAGCCGAGGCCGGCCCGCTCGTTCATGAGCGTCGTGTTGGCGGCGGCCCACCCGTTGTTCAGACCCCCGATCAGCGCGGCGTCGGCCACCCGGGCGTCGGTGAGGAAGACCTCGTTGAAGAGTGCGTGCCCGGTCATTTCCTTCAGGGGCCGCACGTCGACCCCGTCCTGGTGCATGTCGAAGGCGAAGTACGAGATCCCCTGGTGCTTGGGCACCTCGGGATCGGTCCGGGCCAGCAGCATGCCCATGTCGGCGTACTGGCCGCCCGAGGTCCAGACCTTCTGCCCGTTGATGATCCACTCGTCGCCGTCTTTCATGGCCTTGGTCTGCAGTCCGGCCAGGTCGGAACCGGCCTGGGGCTCGCTGAACAGCTGGCACCAGGCCTGCTGGCCGGTGACGATGTCGCGCACGTAGTGGTCGATCTGCTCCTGGGACCCGTGGGTGGCGATGGTGGGGGCGGCCAAGAGGAGCCCGAGCCCGGCCGGCGCGCCCAGGGCCCCGAAATTCACGATCTCCGTCGCCACCGACACGGTGTCGGCCCGGGCGACGGCCCGGCCGTAGGCGTTTGTGGGCAGGCCAGGGGCGGACCAGCCCGCCGTGCCCAAGCGCTCCCACCACTCGGCCACGGTGAGGTCGGGATCCCAGTTCTCACCGAGCCAGTCGCGCAGCTCGCTCAGCAGCTCTTCGATGTTGGAGGTTTCATCGGTCACGTCCCGAAACTACCGGAGGCGCTGCCCCCAGGCGACCCGACCGGTCCCGTTCACGTCAGAGGAGGTGGTCGGCCTGGGAGAGGGAGGCCAGGAGGTCGTTGAGATGGGTACAGGTCGAGGTGCCCACGAGGTCGTCCTTCACCAGCGCCCGCAGAGCGGGAACCTGGTGCCCCACCAGGCGCGCCGCGCTGCCGGCCGCCAAGGGGCACTCGGCCCAGGGGAGCACCCGCGGCGTGGCCACACACGCCGCAATGCGATCACCGCCGGGATCGGGGACGAGGGTGGCGGCGACCGAGTACTCGTGCAAGACGGTGACCACCCCATCATCCCGGGCGTAGCTGTCCCGGAACATGGCCCACAGCTCATCCCCGTCGCGCTGGATCAGACGCTGGCGCCGCATGGACCCCGGGAGGAGCTCGGGCATCTCATGCCAGGTCCCGCCACGGTCGCCAGGGGAAACGGGGCCGCTGGGCGTCGGCATCTCGCGGGTGGAACGAATTTCCACCATGAACGAGGCGGGGGCGGCCCAGCCGGCACAGATGTCGACGGGCAGGCCGGCCAGCACGGTGTCTGGTATGGGGGAGGGGAAGAGTCCGGTATAGAGGGAGGCGTATCCAGAGAGGAGGGCGGCCACGGGGAGCTCGGAGAGGAGCACCCACGGGAGCGTCCCGGGCTCGCACAACCCATCCACCACGGCACGGAACCCCCGGCCGACCACCCGACCGAGCAGCGCATCGGCCCCTGCGACGGCCGGCCGGAGGTGAAGTGAGCTCAGCTCCCGACCCGCCCCCACGACGGCCCGGCACTCCGCCCCGCCACCGGGGTCGGCGGCGGCACCACGCAGTTCGAGGGTGCCATCGTCCCGCCCGATCATGTCGACGCTGCTGGTGCGGCGGACCGACGTCGGCCGCCGCTCGGGCACCTGCGCCAGGGGTTCGGCCAAGGCATGGGCCACACGGGTCACACGTCCAACGGTAGCTTCGTGCCATGGATGATCGGCTGAGTGCGGCGTTTGAGGCATGGATCGAGGCGCAGCGGGCGGCGTTGGCCGTCGTCTCCGGGGCCACCGGCGTCCCCGGCACCGACCTCGATACGGCTGAGGGATATCGCTGGGTCACCCGCCTCACCCGCCTGGCCCTGGAGTGGATCGTCGAGAAGTCCGACCCGTTGCACCCGCAGCTGTTCACCCTCCAAGATGAGTACCGCAAGCTGCTGGTCGACAACCCCGACGTGCACTACCTCTTCTGCGTGCTCGACGACACCCGGTCCTATCGCCTGCGTGGGTATCGAGGCGAGTGCGCCTACCTCGGGATGACGTTTGGGACCCCGTTCGGCCAGGGCGAGGTGGGCGGTCGAACGGGCACGCAGACCCAGACTCATATAGACGAGTACGACATCGGACCCGGCGGCGAGGTCGACATCCTCATGGCCCCGGAGTCCGCCATGCCCGACCCCCGGCCCCGCAACGCCATCGTCCTGGAGCCCGGCACGGCGCAGCTGGCCATTAGAGAGACCCACTTCGAGCGCACGTCCGAGCGCCTCTCCCGTCTACGGGTCGAGTTGGTGCCCGCTCCCGGCGAGGAGCCACCACCACCGCTCCTGTCGTCCGAGGAGTTGGCCCCCAAGCTCGAGTTCGCCGCCATGTTCCTGACCTTCGTGGGTGCGACGGCGCTTCAGATGTGGCACGACGCCGGGTCGAACATGAACACGTTCGGGGGCCAAGCGGGCTCGCAGCACGTCGCGGCCCAGGACGACGAGGTGCGCTCGCATTCCAACGCCGAGATGACCTACCACGGCGGGCGCTTCCGCCTCGAGCCCGGCCAGGCGCTCGTGGTGACGGTGCGCCCCGGTGAGCGGCCGTTCCTGTACTGGGGGCTGACGTTGGCGTCGCCGTGGATGGAGAGCTTCGACTACCGCTATACGACGACGGCGCTCAACAACCGAACGGCGCAGGTCTTTGGAGACGGGACGTGGCGGCTGGTGATCGCGCCGAGCGACCCGGGGCCGGGGGTGGCGAATTGGCTGGACACCGGGGGCCGACTCGAGGGCTACATGCTGGTGCGCTGGGTCCTGGCCGATGGCCCGCCGCTCCCTACCTGCGACCTGGTGTCGGTGGCGGACCTCGTCTAGCTGCCGGACAGTGAGACCTCGGAGGGCACGCCATAACGTTTCTGATACGCAGCCACGTTGGCGCGGTGCGTGGCCAGGTCGAGGCCGGTGTCGGCGAACGAGTAGTCGTGGGCCGGCGTTCGGTCGGTGTGCCGCTCCGCCAGGTACTCGCTCAGGCGGGCGCGGTAGTTGTCGGTGAGTGGGAGGTCCCAGCCGTCGTAGAGCCGTTCGATGGTGCGGATGGGTTCTTTGGTGAGGTCGTGGTACAGGACATCGCTGATCTGATTGTCTGGGATGGTGCCGGCGTCGCGCTCGGCCGAGACGCCGTCCATCTGCATCTCCATTCCCATGGCCATGAACTCGACCAGGACGGCATGGTCGACGTGTTCGGAGTGCATGTGGTGCAGGGTGGCCATCAGGTCGGACAACGAGCCAATGACCCGGAGGGGGTCGCGGTGGGTGATGACCACCTTGGCGTCGGGATAGGTGCCGAAGACGAGCGGGAGGGCGGAAAGGTGAGAGGGGGCTTTGAGGGCCCACCTCACCGTCGGCGGGTCGGACGCGGACCACTGCAAGGTTTGGAGCATACGGCGGTGCCAGTCGTAGATGGGAGCCTGATCCTGCCCGCTGCGCCATATGGTGTAGTCGGCGACGTTGTAAAGGCCGGTATAGATGTCGCTCGAGAACTGGTGGGCGAAGGCGAAGATGCACTCGGTGGGGAGGTGGCCGCCGTTCTCGTGCATGGCCGTGAATGCGGGGACCATCTCATCCATCAAGGTGATCTCGTCGTGGCAGAGGCGGACCGAGTGCTCGTCACGAGGAGTGGTGTGGAGGAGCTCCCACAACAGCGGCGGCCGGTTGTCCGAGTCGCAGGCCAACAGCTCGTGCAGGAAGGTGGTGCCCGAGCGCCCCAGTCCGGTGACGACGATGGGGGCCTGCACCGCTTCGTCGTCGATGGCGGGCTGGCGCTTCCAGAGGTCGACCAGCCGGAGGCGGTTCTGCAGGATCAATTGGAGCTCGGCCCGGGTGCGAAGGCGACCGGGCAGGTGGAGCTGGGCCTGATCGTCGAGGGAGGAGCAGAGGCGGAGGAACGGTTCTTCCCACCATGTATCTCCGAAGTCGTCGAGACCAGTGGTTGTCTGCGCGGCCCGGCGGAGCTCTTCGGGTTGCAGTGCAATGAGCGATTGCCCATCGTCGCCGAGGCCGTGGCCGAGCGAGATCATCTTCTCGGTCCACGCACTTCGTGGCGGGGGAGCCCAGGGCACGGGGCGTCACGGTAGTGGATGCCGCCGGGAAGATGGGAGGGGAGCATCGGTCGGTGGCCCCCATGAGGCAGACCCGGGCGCGCCCCCAGGCCTTGCAGTACGGTGTCTTTCAAGGGGCCGGATCTACGATTCGGCACGCCGTCCCGTGGGGGAGGGTCTAACTGCGATGAGGTTTCAGATGAGCGGCGGATGCGGGTTGTGGGGACTCGAGCCCAGCCAGAGCGTGGCGGTGGCGCCTCCCACCACCGTTGCGTTGCTACAGTCAGTTAGCAATTCGCAGCTTCTTGCAAGCAGCCGGGTGGAATTCGTATGATTGCGCCCAAACGATCGTTAGACGACCAGTGGAACTGAAAAAAGGGGGCGGGGGCATGCGGGAGCAGCGATCGTTAGGGAGCCGACTGTGGGGCAGGCGCCCCACGGCAGGGGGCATACGACTCGGGATGGGCGGCGCGCTCTTTTGTGGGGCGTGTGTGGCGCAATTCTCCATGACCTCCCCGTCCGCGGCCGACACGGGCGCCGCCGCCACCCAGGGAAGCTCCTACGCCCAGTCATTGCAGATCACCCCTCACGAAGGTGCATTGGCGGTAGGTGCCGTCATGGGTGAGGCGCTCGCCGGCCACACGGGCACGTCTGGGCGGGCGCAGTCCCAGGGAGTCGACCTCGGCTCGGTCGGATTGTCGGCGCAGGGCTGGAACTGCGGTTCGCCACCGAATCAGAACGTGTACGACGCCGTGCCGCAACCGTTGGAGGCTGAGTCCGGAGGTCCTGGCGCCGCGCAGGGTGAGACGCAAGCACCGAGCAAGTCGGACTACGGCTCCACTGAATATGCTCTCGCCAACTTCAACCCTTACGCTGAAGCGGACACGACCTACGCCGGTCCGTTCACCGACCCGACCAACGCCATTATCGTGTCCGGGCTGCATGCCAAGAGCTGGTCCGGCGTCGTCAACGGGGTGACCGAAGCCGGCGCCACGTCGGACGTCGACTCGCTCAGCATCGGCGGTGGCGCAGTCGTTCTGAGTGGGTTGCACTGGGAGGCCACGTACCCCATCGGGACCGGTGCCCCGGCGCCTTCAGGGTCCTTCACCATCGGAAAGGTGCTGGTCCACGGGATCGCCCTTCCCAACACCGCCGATCTTTCCGCTGTCCAGGCTGCGGTGAACACGGCACTGGGCACCCTTGGCCTGGTGGTAAAACTGCCACAGGCAACGATTGTGCAGGGGACCCAGTTCGTCACCCCGATGCAAATTGAGGTGGTCCCCAACACGACCCGCGACGCAATACTCGATCCTGCAATCACCGCGGCCGGGCCTAATTACTTCCAGATCACCAACGGGCTCGAGAATGGCTTCACCACCGACGGTGCTCCCCTCAACGCGCTCAGCCAGGTCGAGACGACCGCCCCGGGACAGCAGATCAAAGCGGCCCTGTGCCAGAGCGACACACCCATCACCGTGGCGGACATCACCGTGGCCGCCTTTGACGGGGGCGGCTACTTCAGCGCCGCGCTCGGTGGCGTGAATGCGAGCACCTCTCCGCTGCCCACGAATAGCTTCAACCTGGCGACGGGCGGGTTCGGTACCTTGACGACGCCGACCGTGACGCAGGTCATTCCGGGCACACTTGGGACCTCGGGTACAACCGGTTCGCCGCCCACACTTGGAAATACAGGTGCAGGCCCGACTGGTGTGACGTCACTGACTCCCACTTCTTCTGGATCGACGCCGACGCCGACGCCGACGCCGACGCCTGCCGTGGTGCCCCAGTCAATCGAGTCCAGCCCTGCCGGCTTCGCTTCGGGTGGCCCCTTGCTCGCCCCGGGACTCGCAGGTCTCGGACTGCTGCTCCTGCTCCTTGAAGCCGACCGTCGCATGATGCGCCGAGCGCAGCGGCAATTCGCTACTATCGGAGAGTGAGTTTGTGACAAACGTGAATGGGCCCGTCAACTCAGCCGGCCGGGTTCCAGAGGGATACTTCCCCGTCGTACACCGGCTGTTTCGAGGTTACGGCCCTGCAGCGGTGCTCTTGCTGGTGATCGCGCTCACCGCCATACTGGTGCCGAGCAAGATTCCCAATACGACGAATGCGTCTTCGAACGGTCCCGGGGGCGGTTCGTCAGCGGTTGGCGTGGCCGGCGGTGCCGCGACTGCCACCAGCACAAGCATTGCCGCCGCATCCGGGCAGATCGCCGGCGGCGCTACCGGCGCCAAGGGTGCCAAGGGCGCCACCACTGGCAGTGGCGGAAGCGGGGGCTCCGCCAGTCAGACCGTCGTGACTCCAGGTCACGCAGTTGCCTGCAGCGGCCAGGCGGACCAGGTCCCCGGCGATCCGTACTCGCCGCCGTGTGAGACGTTCTCAGCCGGCAGCAACGGTGGGACTACGGCAACGGGTGTGACGGCAAACACCATTACGGTCACGGCCCGCCTCACGACGGATCAGAGCTTCCAGCAGACCCTGGCCAAGCTCGCCGGCGCGCAACTCCAGGACACGAATGCGGACAACCAGCGCACGCTCAACGTGCTCGCCGCGTATTTCAACAGCCACTTCCAATTCTACGGCCGCAAGATTGCCATCAAATACTTCACCGGTCAGGGTTCATTGGCCAACGAGCTCCAGGGTTACGGCCAGGCCGACGCCGAGGTTGATGCCAAGACGGCCCAGTCGGTGGGGTCGTTCGCTGATATCACGGCCGAGTCCGAGCCCTACGCCACGGCTCTGTGGCACGCCGGGGTCATGGGCTTCGGCGATCCGTACATGCCGAACTACTGGCACACGGGGCACGCGCCGTACGACTGGTCGCTGGCCACAGACGGCACTGACCTGGCGACCGATGTGGCCAATTACGCCGTGCAGAAATTGTGTCCCGCCGGGTCCCCGGCCACCTATGCCGGCGGAAACCTCAAGGGTGCTCCCCGAAAGTTCGCCGGTATCGTGCCGGAGAACGAACTCTACGTGACCTCTGGCAAGGTCTTCCAGGATATCATGGCAGCGCACGGATGCAAGGTGGACCAGTTCCAGTATTCCCTCGACCTCGGTACCGAGTCCCAGCAAGCGGCCAACCTGGTGGCCAAGCTCAAGGCGGATGGGTACACCACCATCTTGTGCGGGTGTGACCCCATCTTCCCGGTGTACCTTTCGGGCCAGGCCGCCCAGCAGAGCTACCTCCCCGAGTTCGTGGAGATCGGCGCCGCCCTCATCGACAAGGACTACGTGGGCCAGCTGTACAACCAGCAGTTCTACTCACACGCTTTTGGTATCAGTCCCAACGAGGCCGCCGTGCCCTACGCCCAGACCATCGGTTACCAGGCCTACCAGGAAGGGTGCAAGGTAGACCCGACAGATTGTGGTGGCCAGGGTCCGGCGTTCTTCGTGAATGAGATCTACCTGCAGTTGGACATGATGGCCATCGGGATCCAGATGGCAGGCCCGAACCTGACGGCGGCGAATTTCCAAGCCGGGATGTACGCCTTCCCTCCCAAGCTGGGCCCGGCCGGTCAGTGGGGCTTCAGCTCCACCCAGCACACCATCCCCAATGACTTCCGAGAGGTCTGCTGGAGCCCGACCACGGTCTCCCCCTTGAATGGCAAGCAGGGGGCGTACACGCAGACATCCACCCAGCGTTGGACCGCCAGTAGCATCCCCTCTGGCCCGCCTGGCTGCCCCATCCCAACCTCGTGAACGGGGCGGACGCCGCACTGCGGCGGTGGGAGGGCCTGCCCTCTCGAGCCCGGATCGCCATCGTGATCGGTGCGGTTGTGGGGGCTTACTACCTGGTGCTCTCGATCACGGGCCCGCACGGATGGGTCCACCAGCACGCGCCGATCGGCTTCATCCTGGTCGGTGTCGTGTACGGCTCGGTCTACTCGCTGGGGGCGATGGGCCTCATCCTGGTGTATCGGGCCAACCGGTTCATCAATTTCTCCCAAGTCGCCCTCGGCAGCTTGGTCGGGGTCCTGTCGATCGGGTTGGTGAAGGTGCATGGGCTCAACTACTGGATTGCCCTGCCCGCAGCGGTGATCGTGGGTGGCCTGCTCGGAGCGTGGATCGAATTCTCCGTCTTTCGCTTCTTCCGTAGCCGGCCGAGGCTCGTGCTCCTGGTGGCAAGCATCGGATTGGCTCAGGTGCTCGGCGGCCTGGAGCTGCTCGGTTCGACCCATGAGGGCTTCACCGCTCTGACCGGGGCATTCTCACCGCCCTTCAACGTGTCGATCACCATCGACGTCTACACCTTCCACAGCGCCGAAATACTCGCCGTCGCCGTCGTGCCGTTGGTAATTGCCTTTTTGGCCTGGTTCCTCTTGAGGACCAACGCCGGGATTGCCGTGCGGGCGGCCGCCGAGAACAGCGACAGAGCACTGACCCTCGGCATCCCGGTGCGGCGCCTGTCGACCATCGTCTGGGCCATCGCCGGGGCTCTCGCCGTTCTGACGTACATGCTCTCGGCGCCCTTCGAGGGGGTCAAGCCAGCATTGGCGACCAACTGGCCGATCACATTCCTTCCCATCTTGGCCATCGCCGTGGTGGCCAGAATGGAGTCTCTCCCGCTGGCCTTCGCGGCAGGAATCGGACTCGGCATCATGGAGGCGCTCGTCCGGTGGAATACGACGGGCAATCCGGCGATCATCTACGCCATCTATCTCGGAGTGGTCGTGGTCGCCCTCCTGGCGCAGTCAAAGAAGATCTCGCGTGCCCAGGAGTCCGACTCGTCGTCATGGTCTGCTGTGGGAGCCCTCAAGCCGATTCCGAGTGAACTGCGCGGCCTTCCCGAAATCAAGTGGACACGACGGGCCATACTCGGTCTACTTCTCGCCGTGTTCATCTGGATACCTCACATGTGGGGTGCTCCCAACCAATTGCTGGCCGCCTTCGCCATCATCTGGGCCATGACCGGGGTGTCCCTGGTGGTATTGACTGGTTGGAGCGGGCAGATCAGCCTGGGACAATTCGGCATCGCCGGGGTTGCTGGGGTGGTCGCCGGGAACATGGTGGCGCATTGGAACAGTGATTTCTTCTTCGTCATGACGGTGGCCGCGATTGTGGGTGCCGCCACCGCCCTCCTGATCGGCCTACCCGCCTTGCGCATTAAAGGGCTCTACCTGGCTGTGACGACGCTGGCTCTGGCGGTCGCGCTCGACCAGTACTTCCTCAACCAGGCCAGTTTCCCGCAATTCATCCCGCTCAACGGCGTACAGCGGCCCTTGCTCCTGCAACGTTTCGATCTCAACAACGAATACGAGATTTACCTGGTCTGCCTGGCCTTCCTCGGCCTGTCGGTCTTGGTCACTATGGGCCTGCGAAAAGCACGCGCCGGCCGGGTCCTCATCGGTACCAAGGACAACGAACGCGCCGCGGCGTCTGCCAGTATCTCGACCACAAAAATCAAACTGGCCGGATTTGCGATGGCCGGGATGATCGCGGGTATCGCCGGGGCCCTCGACGTGTTGGTCTTACAGGCTCTCGCTCCCGGAAGCTTCCCCCCGGTCGACAGCATCACGGTATTTGGATACTCGGTGATCGGTGGGCTCGGATCGGTGGCCGGCGTGCTCATCGGCATTCTCACCTTCAAGTACCTGGAATCGATCACTGCACTCGGACAGGTGCACCTGCTCATAAGTGGGGCCGCCATGCTCTGGGTCCTCCAATTCCTCCCGGGTGGTCTGGGCCAGCTCGTTTACGGCGTGAGGGACCGAATGTTGCGAAAGGTGGCCGACCGCCGCGGCATTATCGTTCCTAGCTTGGTGGCCGACAAGAGACAGTCTGACGGCGGGGGTGGACCAGTTCAGGACGACCTCTTGGCCAAAATGGTTGCCGACAATGGGTCTGGCGATGTGTCGGATGACACCGAGACCGTGCCAGTGAAGGTAGGGCAATGATCACATCGTCGCTCGAGACGCTGCCAGCTCAGGACACGGCCGAGGTGAAGCAAGATGAGCAGCTCCTGACTTGCTCTGGCATTGACATGTTCTATGGGTCCGTGCAGATCCTCTTCAAGGTTGATTTCAACGTGGAAAAGAACGAGCTTGTCGCGCTCCTCGGCACCAATGGCGCCGGCAAGTCGACGCTGCTCAAGGGGATCTGCGGCCTGGTGCGACCCAAGAAGGGCTCGGTGACGTTCAAGGGGGAGGACGTCACGAAACTTTCTGCCGATGCCACAGCCCGCCGAGGCATCGCCCTCATGCCGGGCGGTAAAGGGGTATTCCCGACTCTGACCGTCGCCGAAAACCTGAAGATGGCGGCGTGGCTCATCCGAGACGATCCTTCGCGTGTGAACACGGCCAGGGAGGAGGTCCTCTCTCTCTTCCCAATCCTGTCAGACCGCTACCACCAGATGGCCGGAAACCTCTCGGGCGGGGAGCAGCAGATGTTGGCGCTCGGCTCGGCGCTCATGACCCGTCCAGAATTGCTGATGATTGACGAGCTGTCACTCGGCTTGGCCCCGACCATCGTCGGCCAGTTGCTTGAGGTGGTCAGCGAGGTGCACCAGCGCGGAACGACCATCGTCATCGTTGAACAATCTGTGAACGTGGCGCTCAATCTCGCCAAGCGTGCAGCATTCATGGAGAAGGGTGAGGTCCGTTTCGAAGGACCAACCGAGCAGTTGCTCGAACGGCCCGACATTTTGCGGTCGGTGTTCATCGCCGGTGCCTCAGCCCTCAATGAGCCAACGGAGTCGGTTTCGGACGAGCAGACGTCTAGTGAACTGACTGATGGAGACCTCTTGGCGCAGGTGGAGAACGGTGAACTGGGCGACCCGCCTCCTCGAGTCGATGCCAACGCCGACCCCGTCCTCGAGTGCCATGGCGTGGCCAAGCACTTCGGGGGTATTACCGCCGTTGACCACGTCGACCTCACGGTCCATCCGGGCGAGATCGTTGGGCTCATAGGTCACAACGGGGCAGGCAAGACCACCCTGATGGATTGCATCTCGGGATTTCTTGCAGTTGACCAGGGGCGCGTCGTAATGCGTGGCAAGGAAATGACAGAGTGGGCTCCAAATCTGCGCGCTGTCGCCGGACTCGGGCGCTCGTTCCAAGACGCCTTGTTGTATCCGACATTAACCGTGGTCGAGACAATTGCCGTCGCACGAGAGCGGCATCTCGAAAGCCGGGACATGTTCGCCGCCGCCCTTCAGTTACCGGCTTCCTATGAGTCCGAGCTGGCTACCGTGGCCGTTGTGGATCAACTCATTGAACTGATGGGTCTCGGGGCGTATGCCGAGAAACTGACAGGAGAGTTGTCGACTGGTACCCGCCGGATCGTGGATCTGGCCTGCGTCATGGCCCAGGACCCCGAGATGCTGATGCTCGACGAACCGTCGGGGGGAATCGCCCAGAGGGAAACCGAGGCTCTCGGACCGCTGTTGCGGCGAGTGAGGGAGCAAACGGGTTGTTCAATCTTGGTGATCGAGCATGACATGCCGATGCTAAGCGCGCTGTGCGACCGTCTGGTTGCCATGGAGCTCGGCGGGGTGATTGCCCAAGGGACTCCGGCGGAAGTGCTCGCGCATCCGATGGTCATCGCGTCCTACCTGGGCACCGACGACTCGGCCATCGCCCGCTCGGGCGCCACGGCATAGCGGCAATCTTCATCACCATCACCGACGTAAGCGACATTGAAGAGGTCTGTCTCTGACCGGTCACCGGCGCGTCGGTGCGCATCCCCCATGGGTAATCACGAGTCCACTGCGAATTCGTCTGGTGTGAACGTTTAGTTTCGCCTCGTCCAAAGTGGAGAAGGTCGAGACGTCATCAGACGTTTCGTCGGCCCAAGGAAGCGCAATGTGCCATTGCCGTCTCCCGAGATGGTCCATTTGCCCTCATGGACTCGATGGTGATGGTGATCGCACAAGAGGGCCAGATTGTCGAGGTCCGTCAATCCACCATCGATCCATTGCACGATGTGGTGGACCTCGGTAAACACGTCATTCGAGCAACCAGGAAATCGGCAATGTCGGTCGCGTCGTCGCACTTCACGCCGTTGGGCCGGGGTGGGGAATCGTCGTGACCGACCCTCCACCATGGTGTGCCCGAAGGCATCGTCGAGGGCCAGGACAACGTCGGCGTCACAGGCCAGACGACGGGCGGCCTCGCGGCTGACCAGCCCGAGGCGCTCGAGCTCCGCCGTCCCCGAGCCACCCCGCAGCATGGAGAAATCAGCGTGGAGCACCACGAGAGTATTGCGCTCAGTGTGGCCGACATCGGGCTGGCAGAGGTACACCAAGGCATCGCACAGGCGCTGATCGTACGGGGTCGAGCCGTCCGTCGGAAAACCACCGGCGATAGCCGAGAGGGTGGACCGTACCTGGGCGTAGTGATCCTCGGGCAGCTGAGCGGTGACGGTGCGCCGCTTGTCATTGAAGCGCAGGTAGCGCGCGTCGTAGTGGGAGTCTGCATCGGCGTCCGAACTACCTCGGGCTGCCCGGGCCAGGTCGGTCAACTGCCGCACCGAGCACTCTTGAGCCTGCCGGGTCACATCGGCGTCGGTCTCAGGGGTGCTCACGCCCGCCGCCAGCCGCACCTTGTCGAAGCTAATGACACCGGAGCGCAAACCTTCGAAAAGGTGAGGCAGGTCCCAGAGCTTCTGAGCCACCTCGGTCCAGGCTCGGGCAGTGGCGTCCGACACGCCGAGACGTTCGGTCAACCAGGCGGCCATGGACGTGGCCCCTTCAGCCCGGAAGCCATCCCGGCGGTCCAGCTCGCCGACCACCGCCAACAAAGAGCCAACCTTCTCGGCAATCTCGGCACCCAGCTGGGCGGCCATATCCAGCAGGTCGGTTGTTGATTGCTTCTCTGCCAAGAGCTCCATGACCAAGGAACGGTCGTGCCAGGCAGCTGCGTGTCGGCACAATCAGCTGGCTTGGCTCACCGAGCTCATGTTGAAGTCGGGAATTCGCAGCGGTGGCATGATGACCCGATTCAGGTACTCTCCCAGCTCTCGACCGAGGGTCCGCTCGGGGGTGCCGACCTCAGTCGCTCGGGCAAGTAGATCGACCGGACTCTCGTTGAACCGGAAATTATTCGCCGAGCCAACTACCACTCCGTCTTCGATGACGTAGACGCCATCCCGAGTGAGGCCGGTCATTAAGAGCGTGGCCGGGTCGACCTCTCGGATATACCAGAGGCAGGTGAGCAGCAGGCCCCGTTCGGTCCGGGCCACCATGTCATCGATCGACCCGGCATCGCCCTCGGATTCGCTGACCGACGTACCGGTTCGCAAGACCAGGTTGTCGATGTAGGGAGCCACACGTACGCCCGAACGGGCAGCACCCGCTCGGTGATACCGAAGTTGGGCCAGGCGCCCGTCGCGAATCCAGTCGGTACGTCCCAGGGGGAGTCCATTATCGAAGACGGATGCCTCGGCACTGGAGGACCCTGCAGCCACGAAGGGCATGCACTCGACGCCAGCCTCAGAGGGGTCGCTGTAGAGCGTGAATGGCACTGCCGAGAGCTCCTGCCCGAGGCGGGTTCCGAGCCCATCGGCCGAAAAGACGGTCCGGCCGTCTTCGGCGTCCTGGCCTCCCATCGCGTGGAAGAAGAGGGACCCCATCATGTCGGCCACGCCTGAGGGCGGCAGGATCACCTCATAGCGGCCTGGTTCCAACGGGATGGCACGCCGGGACCAGTCGAGGCGACGCCAGATCTCTCCTTCCATCTGATCGAACGAGGGCGTGATGGACGGAGCACCGGTCCACGCCGAACCGGTCCCGTCGACGGTTCGTCCCACCAAGTTGACTGCGCCCGTCGGTTGGGAGAACGACAGCCGTACCCCCGCCGAATTCCCCAAGTACAGCGTCGAGATCCCATACTCGGCGAACCCGGCCAGGACAGCGTCGCGTTGGCGGGCCCGGTTGAAGGCACCCGAGAGTCCCGAGAGCACCGTGGCCAGGACAGAGACATCGGTTTCGAGCGGTGCCACACTGAAGGCGGCAACGGCAGCAGCGGTCGAGTCACCGACGCCGTCGACGAGTGAGAACGCGTCGTCGGCCGGCGGGAACTCACGGGCGTCGTTCAGGGCAGCGGACACCATTTCGTCCAGGTCGACCGCACCGCTGCGCCGGGCCACGCCCGCCGCCTGTCCCACGACGACTACCACGGTGACCGAGCGGTCCCGTCGCACCCCGTTGGTGGTGGTGGTGTTGAGGGCGAAGCGGACGTCGGCGTGGCTGATCTCGTCGACGAGGATGATGCACCCGTCGGCGCCGGCACGGGCGGCGGCGGTCAAGCCATCCTCGACGACGACCTGGGCCTCGATCATCGTCCGGCCTCAGCCCGCGCATTGAGCACCCGCACGCCCCGCACGAGAACCGACGGACAGCCGTGGGACACCGGCGCCACCTGTCCCGGCTGCCCCTTGCCGCAGTTGAAGGCGCCTCCCAACACATACGTAGAGGCACCACCCACGGTCTCCAAAGCGCCCCAGAAGTCGGTGGTGGTGGCTTGATACGCCACATCCTTGACCTGCCCCGCCAGTCGCCCCCGCTCAATCTTGTAGAAGCGCTGACCGGTGAACTGGAAGTTGTAGCGCTGCATATCGATGGACCAGCTCTTGTCACCGAGGACGTAAATCCCGCGCTCGACGCCGGCGATCAGATCGGAGGTAGAAGGGCCGGCGTCACCCGAGTGGGCCAGCGAGACGTTGGCCATGCGCTGTATCGGCACATGCAAGGGCGAGTCGGCGAAGGCGCAGCCGTTGGAGCGGTCGAAGCCCAGAGACGAGGCGATGGAGCGATCCAACTGGTAGCCGACCAGCACGCCGCCACGCACCAGGTCGAACGACTGGCCGGCCACGCCCTCCCCGTCGATGGCCACCGTGGCCAGGCCGTGCTCCACCGTGCGGTCACCGGTCACGTGCATGATGGGCGACCCGTAGACGAGAGAGCCGAGCTGGTCGAAAGTGGCGAACGACGTGCCGGCGTAGGCGGCTTCATAGCCAACGGCCCGGTCGAGTTCGGTGGCATGCCCGATGGACTCGTGAATGGTCAGCCACAGATTGGAGGGGTCGATGACGAGGTCATACACATCAGCATCGACCGACGGCGCAGCCAACTTCTCCGCCAGCAACTCAGGGAGCTGGGCCAGCTCGCCCTCCCAATCCCAGGCGCCCTCACGGGGCGATCCCACGAGATACTCCCAACCCCGACCGACCGGAGGGGCCAGCGTGCGCATGGTCTCGAACCCGCCCGCTCCGGTGGCCAGCGCTTCGAGCTGGGGGTGGCACCGCACCCGGTGCTGGGTGGCCCGGGTCCCGTTGAGGTCGGCCAGGTAGGTCTCCTCGGACACGCTGAGCAGGCTGGCCGTGGTGTGCGCCACGGCCTCATGAGAAGCAAGGGCCTCGCTCCAGCCGGCCAGCAGCTCGACCTTCTCCGCCAGGGGCACGCCGGAAGGGTCGATGGCAAAGGCGCTCGACCAGGTCACCTCACCGTGCGCAGGCTCGGGCGCCAATTCGACCCGCCCGCCCCCGGCCGCGGCGGTGACGCGGGCCATCTCTGTGGCCCGCGTGATCAGGTTGGCCGCCTCGTCGGGCCGCACGTCGACGGAGGCGGCGAACCCGACCGCCCCATTCAGCACCACCCGGACGCCCAGACCGAACTCCGTGTCATCAGAAGTCCCCTCGCGGTTCCCGTCGTGGAGGGTGACGGTCTGGGAGCGAATGCGCTCGACGCGTATCTCGGCGTCCGAGCACGCCGCCGCCGTGGCGGTGGAGAGGGCCGCCTCACTCAGCGCGGCGAGCTCGTCGGGGTGCAGGGGCACTAGGAGGCGACGGTCGGTTGGCGCAGCGGGAGTCCGGCCGCCACATAAGTGGCGTCGATGAGCTCCATGGTGCGAATGGCGTCGGTCGCGGTGGTCGGGAAGGACGCACCGTCTTCGACGGCATGGGCAAAAGCTTCGAGCTGGTAGTCGTAGGTGGCCCGTCGGCTGAAGCGCTCCTTGCGGGTGTCCGTGCCGGTGGTCACCTTGACCCGGTGGCCGAAGTGGGGGGCGAAGGGATTGAAGACGCTGAGCGTGCCCAGGCTGCCCGTGACCTTGGCGTGCATGCGCAGGACCGAGGTGGAGAACATGGAGCAGCGGATGCGGGCCGTGCCGCCTTCGGGGAGCGAGAAGCGGGCGTCCATGGCGCGGTCGACGCCGGGCGAGGACAGCTTGGCTGTGGCGCTGATGACGCGGGGGCCGGCGGCCAGCAGGCGCAGCAGCGAGATCGGGTAGCAGCCCATGTCCATGATGGCTCCGCCGGCCAGGTCGAGCTGGTAGCGGATGTCGCCGCGCTTGGCCAGGGGGGCCGAGAAGGCAATGTCGATCGACTCGATGATGCCCAGCTCGCCCGACTGGACGATCTCGACCAGGCGGTGGGCCAGCGGGTGGTACTGATAGTGAAAGGCCTCCATGACCACCAGGCCGGGATGGGCGGCGTCCGCCTCGGCCACCACACGTGCCTCGTCGGCGTTCGCGGTGAAGGGCTTCTCGCACAGGACGTGCTTGCCGGCCCGTAGGGCTTCCAAGGTCCAGTGGCCATGGAGGCCGTTGGGGAGGGGGATGTAGACGGCATCGAGGTCGGGGTCGTCGACGAGAGCGGTGTAGCTGTCGTAGACGCGAGGGATCTTGTGCTTGCGCGCGAATGCGTCCGCCTTGGACCGGTCCCGGGCGGCGACGGCGGTCACCGTGGCTCGTCCCGTGCGGTGGGTGGGCCGGATGAGCGCGGATGGTGCAATGCGGGCCGCCCCCAGGATGCCGATCCTCACCACGACGCCGCCGGGGCAAAGGTGGGGGTGGGAAGGGGTGTCGGAGTGGGGGGGTCGGCGGGCGGTATCTTGCGGCTCAGCATGAGCACGGACGCTAACGCACTGGACGGCCGTCCCAGGCTGGGTCACATCGGCGGCCTCGATGGCATCCGGGCCCTCTCCGTGCTCGCCATCATCGCCTTCCACACCGGTCTGAGCTGGGCGCCCGGCGGTTTCTACGGCGTCGACACCTTCTTCGTGCTCTCGGGGTACCTCATCACGTCCCTGCTGGTGACCGAGTGGGCGGCCTCGGGCACCATCAAGCTGACCCGGTTCTGGGCCGGGCGGGCCCGGCGCCTGTTGCCGGCGCTCTTCCTCCTGGTGGCCACGGTCGGCGTGGTGCTGGCCGCCGTCCCCCGCCTGCTGGCCACGACGAACATCATTGGGGACGCCTTGTCCACCGTCTTCTACGCCTCCAACTGGTACTCCATCCACAACGGGGTGGCCTACTTCTCGCTGGCCTCGGGGCCCTCGCCGCTCCTGCACACCTGGTCGCTGGCCATCGAGGAGCAGTTCTACCTGGTGTGGCCGCTGGTGGTGCTGGCGGTCCTGGGCCTCGGGGCCCGCCGGAGACTGCGGGGAGAGACCGTGCAGATGCTGGGCGGGGGGCGGATCTCGCTGCTGGCTTCGAGGGCCACCGACCGTGATCCTGGGTGGGCCCGGCGACGGCGGCTGCACCTCCTCTTCCTGCTGTCCTCGTTCGGGGCGCTGGGCTCGGCCCTCCTGATGGCCTTCTTGGCCCCTGACGGCTACACAGACCGGGCGTACTACGGCACCGACAGCCGGGCCCAGGCGCTGTTGGTGGGGGCGGCCCTGGCCTCCGGCCTGGCGCTGTGGAAGAAGGAGAGCGAACGGCCACGATTCGTGCAACTCGCCACCGTGCTGGGGGTGCTCGGGATCCTAGGGACGGCGGTGTTGTGGGCCAACGTGCCCAAGGCCTCGACGTTCGCCTTCTCGGGCGGCTTCCTGGTGGCCAGCCTCGCCGCCGCAATGTTGGTGCTCGGGGCGGTGTCCGCCCCCAAGGGTCCCGCAGCCCGGCTGCTCGAGATCGCCCCGTTGCCGTCGTTGGGAAGGATTTCCTATGGGGTGTACCTGTGGTACTGGCCGGTCCTGCTGGTGATGTCAGGGTCCCGCCTGCACTGGGGCGTCTACCCCCTCTTCGCGGCCCGGGTGGCCGTGACCGTCTCTGTGGCGGCGTTGAGTGCCCGCTACATCGAGGTGCCCATCCGGCGGGGTGCCCTCTCGGAGTGGCGCTCGTGGGTGGCCGGCCCGGTCGGGGCGGCGGTGGCCATCGGGGCCATCTGTGCGAGCACGCTGGTGCCGGTGGGGGCCACGGTGCTTGGGGGTCCCTTGGGATCGACCCAGCCGGGTACGGCGCCGCAACCCACGGCGCTGAGCACGGTGCCTCCGGTGGTCGGGCCGGCCAAGCGGGTCAAGGTCCTGCTGGTGGGTGACTCCATTGTTGCCACGCTCGGCGTGGGTTTGGCGCAATTGGCCGCCAATGCCAACGTGCAGATCGTCAACGAGGGCATTCCCGGGTGCTCGGTCACCGAGCAGCAGGAGATCCGGGTTCTCTTCTACGACCTGCCCCCCGGCCCCCCCTGCAACTCCAGCAATCCCGATGCCCTGTTCAACCAGTGGCGGAAATGGGTGGACGCGTACAACCCCGACGTGGTGCTCTACGCCGCCCGGGGTGAGACTTTCGACCAGAAGGTGAACGGGCATTGGCAGTCCATCGGCCAAGCTTCGTTCGACCGCTACCTGGAGAGCCGCTATCGCCAGGGGGCTGAGGTGCTGGGCTCACGCGGGGCGACGGTCGTTCTGTTGACCTCCCCGTACTACAGCAGCGGCTCGATGCCGTCCGGAGGCATCTGGCCCGAGGACCAGACCAGCCGCGTGGACATCGACAATTCGACGATGCGGACAGTGGCTGATTCGATCGGGGGCCGGGTCTTCGTCTACGACCTCAACCTGGTGGTCTCACTGGGGCACCAGTACGCCGGCAGCATCGGACCGGTGAGCCTGCGCTGCACCGACGGGGTTCACTTCTCCCAGTCCGGTGGCTCCTACGTGGGGCTGCAACTCCTGCCGGACATGATCGCTCTCGGACAGGCCCACGCCACCACGTCACCGGGCGGGGCCTGGGCGGGACCCCTGCCGCCGCCAACGCCCACCTGGTTCGCGGATCTCCCGTGCCCGTAGTCCGGCGTGCCACCGCGCCCGATGTGGACGCCATGGCGGCCCAACTCATCCGCACGTTCTTCGACGACCCGGTGATCCTGCACATCTTCCGCAACGAGGCCCGTCGAACCGAGGGGCTGCGCCGCTACTTCTCCACGCAGATGCGGGCCGACTACCTCCCCTTCGGGGGCTGCTACACGACAGATGGTTATGAGGGTGCGGCTATCTGGGCACCGGCCGGCAAGCCCTTGCTCACCGGCGTCAAGGCCGTCACCACGCAGCTGGCGGTCCTCCCCTTCGTGGCGACGCATCTCGCCACCACCCTGCGCATGTTGAACCTGATCGAGAGCCTGCACCCGCACGAGCCGCACTGGTACCTGGCCACGTTGGGCACGGCGCAGGAGGTGCAGGGCCAGGGTGTGGGCAGCGCGCTCATGCGCCCCGTCCTCGAGCACTGCGACGTCGAGGGGTTGCCGGCGTATCTTGAGTCGTCCAAGGAACGCAACGTGCCCTTCTACCGCCGGCACGGCTTCGAGGTGGTCAAGGAAGTGCCTCTCCCCGGCGGGGGTCCGAAGATCTGGACCATGTGGCGCGAGCCGCGGCCCGCCGCCTGATCAGTTCGGGTAGATGCCCTCGGGCATGGAGAGGGGATCGTGGACCACCTGCCCGAGCACGTCGATCACCGCCCGCACCGGCGCCGCGGGGAGGCCGCGCCTCCTCTGAGCGACCCCAACCCGGCGGCGGGGCATCCCTTCGAGTGGAATCAGGATGAACTCCTCCCGCAAATGCCCCGGGATGGCGGTGGCCGGCAGGATGGCCGGCCCGTACCCGTCGAAGGCCAGCGAGGCGATCAGGCGCACCCCGTCGAGCTCCATGGCCGGGCGCAGCACCACCCGGGCCGGTCCGACGGCGCTGTCGATTTCGGCCCGCAGGGCCGTGCCGGGTGCGGGGAGCAGGAGTTCTATGTCGGCCAGGCGGCTGAGGGGAAGGGAGGTCGCTTCGCCCAAAGGATGACCTCGGGGCACGATCAGCACGATGTCCTCATTGAAGAGGTCGGCCGCCATGACCTCATCGCCGCTCAACGGGAAGGTGACGACGGCCAGGTCGAGCTGGCCCGAGGCGAGCTGGCGCTCCAGTTGGAGGCTCGAGCCCTCGGCGATGTTGAGGTGGATGTGGGGGTGGCGGAGGCGCAGGAGGTCGAAGAGCTGGGGCACCAGCCAGCGGCCGGTGGTGCCGATCATGCCGAGCCTGACGGTCCCCACCACCTCCTGGCGCAGGGCGGTGACGTCGGCCACCATGGCGTCTAGCTCGTTCATGACCCGCCTTGCTCTTCCGACAATGACCTCGCCCTCGTCGGTGAGGCGGCCGGAGGAGCGGTCGACCAGTTGCGTATCGAGTTCGCGCTCTAGCCGGGCGATGTGGGCCGAGACGTTGGACTGCACGGTGCCGATCGACTTGGCCGCAGCCGAAAAGCTCCCGGTATCCGCAATGCCGAGGAGTGCTTGCAGGTGTTTCAGCTCCATCAGGGCCTTCTTTCCCGGAAACGCTTGCTCCAGTTCATGTTTCAATCAGAATAACAGATGAGAGGTATCTCTTGAAGCTGCTTGACAGATTAAGCGGCGCCCGACACAATGGACGACAGACCACAGGAGCGGGACCCCCCTCCAGCTCCTGGTGAGTCTCGAGAAGGGATCGCCTCCCCCCCGGCGGTCCCTTCTCCTTTTTGTCGGACTCTTTCGGGATGCCGATGGGGTGCTCAAGACGGATGATTTAGGCTGGACGCCCATGGCCAAGAGCGCAGTCTTCATCGATCTCGACCGCACGCTGCTCTGCCACGCCTCGGGCCAGGCGCTCAATCAGGCCCTGATGGACGAGGGCGTCCTGCCCCAGGGGCGCTCGCTCCCGGGCGACAAGATCCTCTACGCCATCAACGACCGCCTGGGGGAGAACCTCGTCTCCATGGGCCTGGTGCGGGCGGCGGCCCGGGTGGCCAAGGGGTGGCGCCAGGACCACGTGCAGGCCGCCGGCCGGCGTGCCGTGCCGGCGCTCACCGCGCTGGTCGCTCCCTTCGCTCCGCAGTACCTGGCCGCCTTTCGGGAAGGAGGGCATCAGCTGGTTCTCTCCACCACGACGCCGGTGGACATGATCGCCCCTTTCGCCGAGGCGCTGGGCTTCGATGCCGTCATCGCCACCACCTACGAGACCAAGGGTGGGCGCTACACGGGCCGCCTCTACGAGGGATTCGTATGGGGGACGGGCAAGCTGCGGGCTGTGCGTGAGTGGGCCGACGGCCAGGACATCGACCTGACCGACTGCCACGCGTGCAGCGACAGCGTCTTCGATGTGCCGCTGCTGGCGAGCGTCGGCTGGCCGCACGCCGTCAACCCTGACCCTTCACTGACGCTGATCGCCACGGCCCGCCGCTGGCCCAAGGAGTACTGGGACCGGCCGCCGGGGGTGCCGAGCGTGGTGGGGCTCGAGCCGTATCACATGATCCGGCCCTTCGTCCGACCGACTTCCTTTCCGTATGCGCGCTTCGACATGGCCGGCCTGGAGAACGTGCCGGCTCGCGGTCCCGTCCTGCTGGCGGCCAACCATCGCAGCTACTTCGACGTGGCCGCACTGGCGCTGGTGGCCGCCGCCATCGGTCGCCCGGTCCGCTTCCTCGCCAAGTTGGAGATCTTCGATGCGCCGGTGGTGGGGGCGATCGCCAAGGCCATCGGCGGGATCGCGGTGAACCGCGGCAGCGGATCGTCGTCTCCGCTCCGCGCCGCCGAGTCCGCCCTCAAGGCGGGCGAGGTGGTGGTCGTGCTGCCGCAGGGCACCATTCCGCGCGGACAGGCCTTCTTCGACGTGGAATTGCACGGCAAGACGGGCACGGCGCGCCTGGCCGCCACGACGGGCGCCGTGGTGGTGCCCATTGGCCTATGGGGGACCGAGAAGGTGTGGCCCCGTTCGTCCCGCCTGCCCGACGTCACGCTGGTACGGCACCCCCCCGCGGTCACCATCCGAGTGGGCAAGCCGTTGCCCTTGTCTCTGACCGACGCGGTCACTGACACCGCCACGATCATGTCCGCCATCAGCGCGCTGCTGCCCGCGGAGTCACGGGTGCGCCACGAGCCGACGGCCGAGGAACTGGCGCGCTCCAAACCTCCTACGTGAGGTATCGGCTGGCCCGCATCACCACGCGCACCGTCAACGCGACGTCACGCCGTCTCGGGCGGGGGCACGGGACGGTGATTGGCGGGCGGGCCGGGCTGAAGGTCGATCCGTGGCTGCTCCAACGCTTGAGTGCGGGACGGCGGGTGGCGCTGGTCACCGGTACCAACGGCAAGACGACGACGACACGCCTCCTGACGGTGGCCCTGGGCGCCGGCGGCGGCGACGTGGTGAGCAACGAAACGGGATCGAATATGCCACCGGGACACGTGGCGGCCCTCGTTGGTGCGGGGCGGACGACACAGGCCGTGCTCGAGGTCGACGAGATCTACCTCCCGCGCGTGCTGTCGGCCACTTCCGCCGACGTGGTCCTCTTGCTCAACCTGTCGCGCGACCAGCTGGACCGCACCAACGAAGTCCGCATGGTGGCGGGGCGATGGCGGGCCGCCCTCGCCGCGGCGCCGCACACGGCGGTGGTAGCCAATGCAGATGATCCCCTGGTGGTGTGGGGCGCCGGCGCGGCAGCGCAGGTGCACTGGGTCGCGGCCGGGACGCGCTGGCACCTCGATGCCGCGGGGTGTCCCGCCTGCGAGGGGCGTATCTCCTTTGGCGGCGACGGCTCGTGGACGTGCACGGCCGGGTGCGGCTTCGCCCGGCCGGCGCCCGAAGCCAGCCTGCAGTTCTCCGAGGACGCGTCCGAACCGCACCGGGGGGTGTGGGCGGACGGGCGGGTCCACGACATCTCCCTGTTGCTGCCGGGCCGCTTCAACCACGCCAATGCCCTCATGGCCGCGGTGGCCGCTGAGGCCGGAGGGATTGACGCCGCCCTGGCGTTGGCCGCCATGTCGGGCGTCGAGAACGTGGCCGGGCGATTCACGGTCTGCCCCTTCGGCCCCGCGCAGGCGCGCCTGATGCTGGCCAAGAACCCGGCCGGGTGGAGCGAGTTGCTGGACATGGTGGCCGGAGATGACGGGCCGGTGGTGGTCAGTATCAACGCGCGGATCGCCGACGGGGCCGACCCCAGTTGGCTGTGGGACGTGCCCTTCGAGCGCCTGGGCGAGCGGGTGGTGGTGGCAACCGGTGAGCGCTTCCGCGACCTCTCGGTCCGCCTGCACTACGCCGGGGTGGCGCACGTGGCCCACGCCGATCCGGTCGACGCCGTGGCCGCGGCGGCCGAGGGAAGCGCCCGTGTCATCGACGTCATCGCCAACTACACGGCCTTCAACCACCTCCTGGCCGCCCGCTCATGAGCGGCCCGCTGCGGATCGCCGTCGTCTACCCCGACCTCCTGGGGACGTACGGCGACGGCGGGAACGGGTTGATCCTGGCGCGGCGGGCCGAGTGGCGGGGCCACGAGGTCGAATTGCTGCAGGCGCCGTCGGATGGCGCGCTGCCCGGGGCCGACATCTACTGCCTTGGCGGCGGGGAGGACGGGCCCCAGGTCCGGGCCGCCCGCACCCTGCACGACGACGGGATGTTGGCGCGGCGGGTGGCGGAAGGGGCGGTCGTCTTGGCCGTCTGCGCCGGCTACCAGATCGTGGGGCGCAGCTACCCCGACGCCCGGGGCGACCGGCATGAGGGCATCGGCCTGCTCGACATCTCCACGGTCAATGGCAGCGGGCCACGGGCGGTGGGAGAGGTGGTGGCCGAAACGGTCGAGGGCGCACCCCGCTTGCCCACGCTGACCGGCTTCGAGAACCACGGGGGACACACCACGCTGGCAGAGAGCGCCGTCCCTCTGGCCCGGGTCACGGCGGGTGTCGGCAACGGGGATGGCTCGGGCACCGAGGGTGCCCTCGCCGGGCGGGTGCTCGGTACCTATCTCCACGGCCCCGTGTTGGCGCGCAACCCCGCACTGGCCGACCTCCTCCTGGGGTGGGCGCTGGACCTGGGGGACCTGCCCCCGCTCGACGACGGGGCGGCCCTGGAGCTCCGCCAGGAGCGTTTGGGCGGGGTAGCGGGGCAGGCTCGACGGCGATTTCGGCCACGCCGCCGCGTGCACTGAGCGTTCCGACATGCCCCGTATGAACTCGTCGATTGTGGTGCCGGTGCCGGTGCCGGTGCCGGTGCCGGTGCCGAGACGCACGCCGGTGCGGGCGGTCCTGGTTCCCCTGCTCGTCATCTCCGTACTGGCACTGGGCTGGGCCCCGCTCCAGAGCTGGTCCGGGGCGACGGTCCGGTCACCGCACGCCGTCCCCGCACCACCCCCGGATTCGGTTGTCCCCTTTGGAAGTACCCCCTTGGGCGCCAATGCCGTGAGTGGTCCCGAGGCCCCGATCGTCGGCATGGCGGCCACGCCGAGCGGCCAGGGCTACTGGCTGGTGGCCTCCGACGGCGGCATCTTCAGTTTCGGCGACGCCACCTTCCACGGCTCGGCCGGAGCTTTCACCCTCAACCGCGCCATCGTCGGCATGGCGGCCACCCCGAGCGGCCAGGGCTACTGGCT
>PNAT01000144.1 GCA_003169675.1 Acidimicrobiaceae bacterium | reverse complement strand
GAGTACTCGCACTCCTCGGCGCCCGAGGTCTTCCTGGGAGCGGCCAGTCAACGTACCAATCGGATCCGGATCGGCCATGGGATCGTCCAGTTGCCCTTCGGCTTCAACCACCCGGCCCGCATTGCCGAGCGCATCGCCACGTTGGACCTGATCTCCGATGGCCGGGTCGAGTTCGGCACGGGCGAGGCCAGCTCGGAAATGGAACTTGGTGGCTTCGGTGTCGAGCGGGCCGCCAAGCGGGCCGAATGGACCGAGGCCCTCGATGTGGTGACCCGCCTCATGGTCGAGGAGCCCTTCGCCGGCCACGAGAGTCCCGCCCTCTCCATTCCGCCCCGCAACCTGGTCCCCAAGCCGTTCCAGAAGCCGCACCCACCCTTGTGGGTGGCCTGTTCGCGCCGGGACACCATCCACCTGGCGGCGACCAAGGGCATCGGGGCTCTCTCCTTCTCCTTCATTGAGCCCGAGGAAGCCCGGGCCCGGGTCGACGACTACTACGACACGCTGGCCTCGGACGAGTGCGTGCCCGGCGGATTCGCCGTCAATGCCAATGTGGCCTGCGTCCTGCCCTTCATGTGCCATGAGGATGAGGGAACCGCCATTGAGCGCGGCCTGGACGGAGGCCATTTCTTCGGCTACTCACTGGCCCACTACTACGCCTTCGGGGTCCACCGGCCTGGGGAGACCGACGTGTGGGAGGAATTCCAGGAGAACCGGTCGCGCTTCGGCTTCGACCGGGCGGTGGCAGCCCAGGAAGGGCAGGTGCTGGGGGCCAATCTGCTCGAGCAGGGCATGGGGGCGCTGCGCGGCGCCATCGGCACCCCGACCCAGATCAGGGATCTCATTCGGCGCTACGAAGCGGCGGGCGTCGACCAACTCATCTTCGTGAGCCAGGCCGGGCGCAATCGCCACGAGGACATCTGCGAATCCATGGAACTGTTCGCTCGGGAGGTGCTGCCCGAATTCGCCGAGAAAGCTGAAGAGGGGGACCGGGCCAAGGAGGATCGCCTGGCCGCGACCAAGGCGACGGCCCTGGCGCGGCGCCCGCCGCCACGGAGACTGACTGAACCGTTTGTGGTCCCCGCGCTTCCCGCTCCGTAGGCGCGTCGCGGCGCACCCTGGCGTCCTGTTGAATAGGAGGTGGTGTTGATCCCTGGGATTGTGGTGGCCGTCGGCCTGGCGGCACTGTCCGTGGCGCTCTTCACGCGCCGCCGGTCCCACGACGATGAGCACTCGGTGGCGCACTACCACAAACAGCTGCACACACTCCAAGGGATCAATGCCCATCCGGCGGGCAGCGATCTGGCCAGCGGGAGCAAGGGCACGGCCACACCCGCCTTCCCCGGGAGCGCCCTGCGCCTGGCCGGCTCCTCGACCGTCCGGCTGACCGAACCGGGTCGGCCCATCGGACCCGCGCCGGTGCCGCCTCCGGTGGCCGAGGCCATGGCGCCCACGGCGTTCGACGACGTCAAGGCGCTGCCGCCTCCCGGGGCAGGCCCGTTGTGGCTCAAGGACCGCACGGTGCACGCCATCAATCACCGGCCGAGACGCCTGGCCGCCCCGGCGGCGGCCATGGGCGTCGCCCTCCTCATTGTGGCCATCCTGCTGATCACCGGCTCCCACCAGGTGGTCCCGGCCCGGGGCCAGAGGTCCACGGCGAACACCCACACCCAGCGTCACTCGAGGGTGCGACACCACACCACCACGATCGCGGCGCCGATCGTCTCTGCGCCCGGGTTGAGTTCGACCTACGCCGCCACCTACACGGTGGGGGTCAGCTCCTTTTCCCTCGGCCTCTCGGCGACATCAGGTTCCTGCTGGGTGGAAGCCACCGATAGCGCCGGGACGGTTCTCTTCACCGGGATCCTGGGTGCCGGGCAGTCGCACACCGTGGCCGCCGCCGGCCCGGTCTCGGTGATCGCCGGTGCGCCCGCCATGTTCGCCGCCACCGTCAACGGCAAGACGGTCACCCTGCCCTCAGGATTCCTGGCCCCCTTCACGTTGCACTTCGTCCCGACCTCGGTGTCGGGTTAGGACGCCGGAGCGAGGCCCAAGGTATTGAGGAGGAAGGCGATGACGAGCGCCTCTTCCTTCCACGAGTCGTAGCGCCCCGAAGGACCACCATGGCCGGCGCCCATGTCGGTGCGTAGGAAGACCCTGGTCGAGGGCGTGCGCGCTCTGAGCTTGGCCACCCATTTGGCCGGCTCCCAGTAGGCGACGCGGGGATCATTCAATCCGGCGGTGACCAGCAGGTCGGGGTAGGTGCGCGCCGAGCCGTCTGGATTGTGCGCCTCGACGTTGTCGTAGGGCGAGTAGCTGAGCATGCGCAGGTAGGCCGCCTCATCGGCGGCCGGGTTGCCCCACTCCTCCCACTCGCCCACGGTCAGCGGGAGCGAGTCGTCCAGCATGGTGGTCACGCAGTCCACGAAGGGCACCTGGGCCACCAGGGCGGAGAACAGGTCGGGTGCGTCGTTGGCCACGGCCCCGATGAGCAACCCTCCGGCCGATCCGCCCCGGGCGGCCATGGCGTCCGGCCGGGCGACACCCTGGGCGACCAGGTGGTTGGCGCAGGCGATGAAATCGCCGAAGGAGTTGGCCTTGTGCTCCATGCGGCCGTTCTCGTACCAGGAACGCCCCATCTCGCCGCCGCCGCGCACGTGGGCGATGGCAAAGACCAAGCCCCGGTCGAGCAGGGAGAGGCGGTGGTGGGAAAAGGAAGGGTCGATGGAGATCTCATAGGCCCCGTACCCGTAGAGGAGGCACGGTGCGGGCAGGGCCAGGTCCTTGGCGTGCACCACCGAGATGGGGACCCGGGCCCCGTCGGCCGCGTCGGCCCATATGCGGGAGGTGGTGTAGCGGGCGGGGTCGAAGGGGCCGAGGACCGGTTCTTGCTTGAGCAGGATCTCCTGCCGGGTGGCGAGGTCGACCTGCAGGACGCTCGATGGGGTCACCATGGAGGTGCGGCCGATGCGGAGCGAGGTGATCCGAGGCTCGGGATTGGTCCCCAACCAGGTGGACGAGGGGCTGTCGGCCGAAGGAACGGTCCAGCCGGCGGCGAGCAGGTCTCCCGACAGCGGGTCGTCGCCCCCGGAGAGCGGCATGACCCGCACCCTCGTCTCGGCCTCGGCGCGCTCGCTGAGCACGAGTACGTCGGAGAAGACATCGACATCCTCCACGCGAACCCCGGGCCGGTGGGGCACGATCTCCCGCCAGCCGTCGGGCGAGCCGAGGACGGCGTCATGGGCGGCAAGCACCCGGAAGTCCTGGCCCTCGTCATTGATCAGGACCACGAACCAACCCGCCGCGACCGGATCGTCCCCCGACAGATGGTCGACGGCGTACTCGATCCCCTGACGCCGGGGCAGCACCACCTGTGGCTCCACGTGCGGTTGGTCGGCCGGGACGGCCAGCCACTCGGTGGTGTTGGTGCTTTGCAGGGCCACCATGACGAACGCGCCATCTCGGGTGGCGCCGGTGCCGAGCGAGAATCGCCGATCACCCTCCTCAAAGACCAGGGAGTCGGTGGCGGGATCGGTGCCGAGCAGATGGCGCCAGAGTTGGTGGGGACGCATGGCGTCATCCCGCCGGACGTAGAAGATGGCACTGGCGTCCCGCGACCAGGCCAGCCCGTAGCCGGTTTCGAGGACAACTTCGTCGGCCCGCTCAGGTGCCGGGTCATCTGAGAGGGGCCGGAAATGCAATACGAATTTCTCGTCACCGCTCTGATCGGTCCCGTAGGCCAACCACCGGTGATCCGGGCTGACCACCGCGGTCCCCACGGCGAAATAGTCGGCCCCCGCGGCTTCGATGTTCTCGTCGAGGAGAATCTGCTCGTCAGCTCCCGGGAGGCCCGCCGGAGGGAGCTCGTCGGCATCACGGGCGGCCCGCCGGCAATGAATGCCGTAATTCTTCCCTTCCTCGGTGCGCCCGTAGTACCACCAGTCCCCCCGCCGGGCGGGCACCGACATGTCGGTCTCTTGGATCCGGGCCTTCATCTCCTCGAACACGGTGGCCCGGAGGCCGTCGAGGATGGAGAGCTCCTGGTCGGTGTAGGCATTCTCGGCCTCGAGATAGGCCACGACCTCGGGGTCATCCCGTTCATGCAGCCAGAACCAGGGATCTTCCCGGTCGTGCCCGTGGTTGGTGAGCGTGTGTGGGCGCTGCGCAGCCCGGGGTGGAATGGCCATGGTCCGAGCCTGCCACGCCGGGCGGTGTCGGGATGGCGAATTCTGGGCGTTTCGGCAGGCCTGGGTAGTTGTTACTATCTACATAGGGGAAATACCCCCCCCCCGACCTCAGGAGCATCATGGCGACAACAGATCTCGACCTCGGTCGCTATCAGCTCGGATGGAGCGACGCCGAGGATTACGTGTTCAAGCCCAAGAAGGGGCTGAACGAGTCCATCGTGCGCGAGATGTCGGAGATGAAGAACGAGCCGCAGTGGATGAGGGACTTCCGCCTCAAGTCGCTCAAGCATTTCGAGCGCAAGCCGATGGCGCCCTGGTTCGCCTCGCACATGCCGAATCTCGACTTCGACGACATCTACTACTACATCAAGCCGACCGGCGGGCAGGTGGACCGCTGGGAGGACCTGCCGGACGCCATCAAGAACACCTACGAGAAGTTGGGCATCCCCGAGGCCGAACGCAAGTACCTCTCCGGTGTCACCGCGCAGTACGAGAGCGAAGTCGTCTTCCACCGCAATCGCGAGGATCTGGAGGAGCAGGGCGTGCTCTTCTGCGA
>PNAT01000018.1 GCA_003169675.1 Acidimicrobiaceae bacterium | reverse complement strand
GGATTTCGGTGAGCGGCATCACAATCTCGCTCCCGGAAATTATGTCGCTCTGGGGCATAGTCCAGAGGTCCATGTGGATGGCCACGAGATGACCTGTTACTCACTGAAGCCCATTGTGATCGAAAGTGGGAGGTCCGTCTCGACGACCGTTGCGTGCCAGATCATGTGAGAGAGGCCTGCCCCAGTACGCTGGCCTGGAGCGCATCTACCGGCACCATGGGTCAGTCTTGACCAGTCATATGATGCGAGTTCCGTGGGAAGTGCGATCCGCAAGCATCCAAGGCTGTTGGCGGTCATGGTGTCCGCTGTATTCGCTGTCATTGGATGGATTGTCTCGCTCATCACTTCGGAGATATGGCTAGGCGTGGCCGTAGGATTCTTTTGCCAGGTGACCGTTGCCCTTGTCTTGGCGAGAATTACTCACGTTCGAGTGCGTCGGCATTTAGAGGTGGGCGTACCCCCAGCGATTGCCGAGAATACATACGCGCCGAATCGGTGGGTCGCAATTCTTCTTGGCCGACCTCTCTTTTACTTCTTACTGCTGGCTCTTGTAGGTGTGGCTGCTTCAGACGCTCGCGATGTTGCCATTGCACTGGCGATTGTCCTTCTTGTCCAGGCGGTTGGCCATTCGGTCCTTCGGAGGCGGATTTATCTAGGTCGGGGAAGACCATCCAGCGGAAGCGGTCCAACTCCGTAGCGACGGATCTTCCTGGAAGGTCCACGCTCAGTATTGTCCCGGTGTCGCCCCGAACGCCGGGACTGGGGCCTCAGTTAGCGCGGCGACTGGTGCTTGCCAGATAGCTTTTACTCCCCGAGAGTTGCCAGCCAAAGAGGTAGCATTCGCTGCGTCCACGAGGTGCGAAGGGGAGAAGAGAAATGCCTGAGTTCCCTGCGATTACTCACGTGGCGCTAACGGTTACGAGCCTTGAACGGAGTGTGCCTTGGTACAAGGATCTGTTCGGCTCGGACCCAATCCTTGACGAGGATACAGGTCCGTTCCAGCGCGTCGCTTGGCTTACCGGCGGCACAATCGTTGGCGTAACTCAGTTCCCTGACTTGGACAGCATTGAGCCGTTCAACGAGCGGCGGCCGGGGCTCGATCATCTGGCTTTCGGCTGTGCCAACCGCGATGAGTTAAAGGCATGGGAAATCCGCCTGAACGAACTCGGCATCCCCAACGGTGGCATCGTGGACACGCCTCACTACTCGGCATTGTCGTTTCGAGATCCCGACAACATCGCACTTGAGTTCTTCGCACCCCGGGGCTAAGACCGGCGGAGTATCCGACGGCTTATAGGCCATCCCATACCGCCGGCCTGGGGTGCGTCTCTGTACCTTCTGATGGGGTGACAGTTGGGCACGTCAAAAGGCTGCCCCGATTTGCGCTGCGCCCTGAGCCCGAGGACATGAGCATCGTCGACTGGCTCTGCGCCGGGCGCGACCCGACTGCTGCCGTTGCGCTGGTCCGCACCAGTGCGGCCCGTCGGGGCCAGTAGCGATCAGGTCCAAAGTGCCCCCGCGAGAACGCAGATGACACAGGCGATGAATGGTGCTAAGCCTCACGTGGCGGTAGGAAGTGGAAAGGATTTGCCATGGGCATGAAGGAGAACGCCGAAGTCGTCCGCAACGGCTACGACGCATTCGCAAAAGGGGATCTCGAGACCCTCCGGGAGCTGATTGCCGCCGATGCCGTCTGGAAAGTTCCCGGCAAGAGCCCGCTCGCGGGCGACAAGAAGGGGATCGAGGCCACTCTGTCGTACTTCACCCAGCTGTTTGAGCTCACCGACGGGACGCTCAAGGCAGAGCCCCTCGATTTCGCCGTCGGCGCCGAGCACGTGATCGTCTCGCAGCTCACCACGGGCGAGCGCAACGGCAAGAGCCTAAAGATCGACGCCGTCCTCGTCTTCAGCTTCCGTGACGGCAAGATCTCGGGCTGTTCGGAATTCGAGAACGACCAGTACAAGCTGGACGAGTTCTTCTCATAGCGGCCGCAGTAGCCCTGGCGCGGCTTGCGACCCCAGCCAGCCCTGGAGTCGCTCCCGGTGCTCGTCCGTCATCTCTTTGGTCACCGAGCTCTACGTGGTCTTGGGGTTCGGGCCGCGGCGGCCTGACACCCGTCGGACGCCCGCACTGCTTGCTCGTGTTGGACTCACCCCTCAGCGCACTGAAGGGAGTGTCCGACGAGTGACGGCTGTTCGCCGTCGGGAGTTGAGTTCCGCTCACATGGCGCCGATCTGGACGGTCGGAGGTGTCCCCGAATGACGGCCTCGAACTGGGTGTCGCCCTAGCCCCGAACGCCGGATCGCGGACAGTATCCCGCGACGGCACCCATACGCGGGAAGGTTGGCGGGTTAGTGCGACGTCGGCACGGCCGGATAGAGGACACGCGTCGGCACCTTAAATGTGCATCCGGCGACCGCCACAGACCTGGCGCACGAGGGGGTGCACGTGAGTAGGGTGCTGTTCGCAGTACATGAACCACGAACCCGAGAGGAGCGAACATGTCGGTATTGGTGAGGTTGTCTGTTTCAGGAATGACGACGGATTCGTACGACAAGGTGTCAGAGCAACTGACGCCCCCCCTTCTGGCCGCGGCGGGATTCGTCGCCCACGTGGCATTCGTGGGAGACGGCGAGTTTCACGTATCTGAGATATGGGAGAGCCGGGATGACTTCCAGAACTGGTTCGACAACAATGTGAAGCCCAACGTCCCCGGTGTCAAGGTTGACGTGGTGACGGAAGTTCACAACGTCATAATCAAGAAGTAACCAGGAAGCACCCATCAGCGATTCGCTCGTCCGCCTCTCGGGCCCGATTGGAAGGGGAATACAGAGGGTGGTGCTCGTGGGTACCTACGTGCGCTGAAGCGATTCATCGATGGGGTCGTCGACTAGCACAGTAACCGGTACTGCGCCACCACCTACTTCAGGTGCTCGTCGAAGAAGGAGACGGTGCGCTTGCGAGCATCCTGGGCTGAGGCCTCGTGGTGACCACCACCGATGACCTTCCCCATCACTGCGAACAGAGCGCTGTCGTGGTCGTTGAGGAACGAGTGCCCGGCATCCGGGTACTCCTTCACGTCGTGCGGCACGCCACTTGCCGTTAGCGCACGCTCCAACCGGTCCGCGGCACCACGAAGCGTACGATCCTTCGCGCCAAAACTGCCGACAATCGGACAGGCCCCGGACAAGAAGCTCTCGGCGTCCTTTGGGACCTGCCCATAGTTGACGCTCGACGCCGAGAACCCGTGGCCCGGGGCAAGCAATAGGGCGAACCCGCCACCCATGCAGTAGCCGATAACGCCGATCTGACCCGTACAGTCATCCCGGTCCGCTAACCAGGTGCGTACCGCGTCCACCTCGTCGAATGCTCTTCCTTGGCGGGCACGCAAGTCGCGGAAGATGGACCGAATGCAAATCATCTTCTTGCCCCAATGGAACAAGTCCGGTGCGACGGCCAGGTAGCCTTCGCCGGCCAACCAGTTGGTCTGGTTCCTAAGGTCTTGGCTCATTCCGAGGGCATCGTGGATGACAACGATCCCCGGCCACGGCCCCTGGCCCGGCGGAGTTGCCATGTAGGTTGGCAGCTCACCGTGGATGGGAACTCTCACCTCGACCATTGCATACCTCCACATCGTTCCAAGAGCACATGTGCCTTCGTAGCCACCCTCGTGATGCCCGTCAAGAGAAGCGCGCTCGAGTCCCTGCGATGCAACCTCGCGATCCGACGCCCGATCGGCAGACAATTCGGTGGCATCCGGTACGTGCGCCGATATCGAGCGGCTCCAGTGCCCCAGTACGCCAATCGGACCTGGGATGGCGCATGCAGACGGCCGTATTTGGTGTCGGACCGCTGATGAGATCAAGTGGGGACGCTGGAATGCACAAACTCCGACCAGACGCTGACCCATTCATTCCACACGGGTGGCGGATAGTCATGGCCCATTCCCTCCATCTCGAAATAACGGGCGCCGGGAATGATTGCAGCGGTGCGACGCCCTCCACTGGGGTCGATCAAGGTGTCGCGGCTGCCGTGGATCACGAGAACGGGGAGATCGATCTTGGCCAGTTGATCGGCCCGTGCACCATCGTGCATGACCGACCTCATCTGTCGGCCGATCCCCGCCGGACAGAAACATCTGTCATAGGCGGCGGCGGCGCGGTCACGTATCGCGTTGTCGTCCAGCCATTCGGGCTTCGACCCGTACACGTGCAATGCAGCAACTTGATTGTCGATATAGGCCGATCGAGACGGAGCTGGTGGAGCCATCAAAAAAGCGAGAGCCGCCTCGGAGCTGTCGCCGTAGCCGGGCTCACCGGTGCGAGACATGACCGACGTCATAGAGAGCAGGCGGTCGCCATGGTCGATAGCGAGCCGTTGGACGATCATCCCTCCCATTGAGCAGCCCATGACGTGCGCCTTGTCCACACCCACCGCATCGAGGACTGCAACGGCGTCATCGGTCATATCTGCTAGCGAGTAGTCGATACCATCGAGCTTGGTAGACAGCCCGACGTCGCGGTTGTCGAATCTGACAACCTGGAAGCCTTCGTCGCAGAAGAGCTGACACCATGGCACGGCATAGTTGATGCATTGCGATCCAAGGCCATTGATCAGGAGAAGGGTCGGCTTGTTTGGGTCGCCGAAAGACTCGTAGTAAAGATCGACTTCACCGTTGCGTGCCGTGCTCACACGCACCCCCTTCTTGAGATCGTAACGGTAGCTGCCGACATCGGAGTGTAGATCGAACATCCGGCCGGAAGCCCTGAACCCCACGAGTGCCCCCGATTGCCGGCCCGGTGCGCAGACGGGGGCCCACTATCCCCATGCGCCGGATCGACGGCGACCATTCGGTGCATTTCTTAACTCCCCTTCACTTTCTATCGAACGGCCTCTCGATGGCAGGAAACGCTGGCTGTTGCTCACTAAGAGCTTCACCGCGTCAGACCAGGCCCGATCTACCCGGTAGGAAATTTCCTAGCCATCGGTAGGATTGAAATGAGCGGGTAGGGTCGCATTTCTCGCTAGCCGCATTCGAAGTTTTTGGTCAGTGATCGTGAGGAGTAGGGGACCATCATACCCAACGTGATACTCATACACGGGCTTGGCAGTGATCACCGCTATTGGGATGAATTCACGCCGAGATTTAGCAATGAGTTCGCCGTTGTGGCACTCGACTTGCCCGGGCATGGGAACCAAGCACAACGTCTCAGTGCCCCCGAAGGCCACGCACGGGTGTTGGCCGCCCGTGTGGCTGGTCTACTCGACGACCTTGGCATCGAACGCCCCCATGTGGTCGGACTCTCACTTGGGGGGTGGGTGGCCCTTGAACTGGCAGCCATGGGCCAGTGCGCCAGCGTGGTGGCGCTGTCTCCAGCTGGACTCTGGGCCGAAGGCACCCGCGTGAGACAAGAACGTCAGAGCCTGACGCTCGGTCCCCTGGTTCGAGCATTGGATCGCGCCCTGCCGTCACTCACCCGTCAACCCTGGGTCAAGAAACTCGCTCTGGCCAAGAATGTGGCCAAGCCGGAGCGGGTCAGCAACGAGTCATTCCTGGCCGCCGCCCGGGCGATCGGGATGTCGCGCGGCTATTCCGCTTGCGAAAAGGCCATGGTGGCCAATCACTTCCGTAATGGAAGCCGAATCGAGATTCCCGCCACAGTTGCCTTCGGTGACAACGACCGGGTCTTCCCCGCTTCAAAGTTTCAAAACACCAGTGAGCTTCCAGCCCATACAAGAATTGAGGTCATCGCCGATTGTGGACATGCAATGACTTGGGATCAACCGGATGTGTGTCTTGAGTTGATTCGTAGCACGATCCGCTTGGCGAAATGAGTGCGACGAAGGTCGACTGGGCGGGTTTCACCTTGCGCCCCCTGGTGACCCAGTCCGGATGTGTGCTATGGCCAAGTCACCCACGAAGCGATCTCGATGGCGATGACCGGTCCCGGAATCGCGACGTGACCGTATTGGGCGTACTTGGTCACGAGGGCGCTCTTCGCACGCTCTGCTTCGGATGGCGCATCAGCGACTCGCGCTTCCCCATCCATTCGCACCCACCACAGAAGGGCCCAATCCTCGTCATAGTGGTCGACCAGCAAACAAGTCGCCGGAGTCGACCGGATGTTCTGCAGCCGACGAAGATCTAGGGTCGCCTTCGGTTTCGCATCGACGGCTGTGTAAGCAGTGTCGTCGAGGACAGCGAAGCAGCAAGGAACCAGATGCGGCCGACCATCGGGAGTTACCGTGCCCAACCGTCCCACTCGAGCGTCGCGCACTCGCTGCATGGCGAGCATAAGATCCATCTCATCATCATTGTCCCTCTGTCGGTTGGTCCCACCAGGCGGCGTTGGCGTCAGGATGACGCCGGGGAACGGACCCCATCAGACACCCCTATCGCCGGCCTGGGGTCGGGAATTATCGGTTTCAATGTCCCGGCTGCTTATTTTCGCGAGCAGTACGGAGTCCGGCCCATGGCGTGCGCCCACCCGTTAAGCAGCCGGTAACCAAAGATCGGTAGTTCCCACCTCGCGCACCGAATTGCCACCGATTCTCGCTCCGACATGGGCTGATCCCCACGCCGGGTAGGCGTCAAAAGCGCGCAGGGCATTGTTTCGAGGCCCCTCCTCCGACACGAAAGTGATGTCGCGGGTGGTGCGGGACATCCGAACCCTCAGGAACTCTATTGGGGAGCAGTCCGCTCGGCTGATGTACCCACCGTGGAGGGTCCAATTCCAGGTGGCGGAGCAGTGAGCGATCGGGCGTGATGATCCGAGTAGCGAGGTCGGCGAGTGTCGAGCGGCAATTTGAGTATAAATAGGACCTGGGTCATTGCAGGCATCGTCAACACTGGAGGTTCGGCTCATGGACATCGTGCGCAACGCTGACGGTACCCTCGTCGTCCCGGTGCAGCCGCAACGTCACCCGAGCGGGGACGAATTGGATTCCCCTGCCGTCGGTGCAGAGGCCGAAGAGAATCAGATGACAGTAGAGCCTGAGACACGCATCCTTCATCCGGGTGAGGGTGGGTACGACGAAGTTCTCGCCGAGTGGGATCTTCAGCAGAATCCCGATCGCCCTCCGGCCGTGTCGACGGTAACCGGACGTCAAGAAGCCATGAGCCTCGTCCATGCGGTGGCGACCTCCTCTGACCATGCCGTCGCGCCGGCTATTGAGAAGTTGGACGATCCTGAGGCAAGCGCAGAAGCGCTGCGCCACGTCCTCATCGGGGGTGTTCACTCGGTCGAAGACTTTGCAGGTGAAGTGGCAGAAGCCGAGGGTGGCGAGCCACTTTCGGCACATGAAACGACGAAAATCATCGGCGAAGTGCTCACTGAATTGGATTGACCGCCGCATGTCCATGCGGCTGTGAGCTGCTTCGAGCACATCATCACGCGTAGAGAGCGGACACGTCTGAGCTGCTTTTCGGTACAAGTTCGGAGAGTCTTGGACAGGCATTCCACTCTGTACGCAGTAGCGGTGTAGCGAACGTAGAGAACGGCCCTCCGAAATGAACCCCCGCGGGGTGCCCCACTACGCCGGGCTGAGGTCACCCCGGAGGTCATTGGCGCTTGCTGATGTTCGCCTGTGGCCAGTCGGCACTTCGGGGCGCCCTGCGAACTCGGATCTTGTTGGCCCGTATTCAGCTCGTTGTCGAGACTGCGCTCGCACAGTGGCTGCATTTGAGTGCAGCCAAAGGCAGGTCATCGGAGAGACACTGCGGGCAAGTCTTGGTCTCCGCTGGAGGACCGAAGACCGTGTTGCCTCGCTTCTTCATGTACGCCCGGTACGGCACAACCAGAACGAAATAGATCACCGCCATAAAGATGGCGAAGTAAACAATGGCGGAAATGAACGAACCAAGTTCAATGCGTTGTCCATTGATCGCCCACCCAAGACCCTGTGATCCTGCCCCTCCCCCCTGGGCCGCATTGACCAAGGGGGTGATGATCGAATCGGTGAAGGACTTGATGAGCGTGCTAAACGCCAGTGCAACGACAAGACCAACGGCGATAACGATCAATTCCCCTTGCATCAGGAAGTTCCTGAAACCCTTCATGTCCCGACCTCCATCGCTCTATTGCCCGTTTGCATGACCAACCTAACCAGAAGCCCGGTCGAAGTCACTGCCTTGAACGGAATTGACTGGGTGCCCCAGTTCGCCGGTCGGTGGGCCTTCGAGAACCTTGGGTCCGGTGACCGCGCTCATTATCGGGGTTCTCGCTTGATGATCTATGTTCAGCAAGGTCGATGAAGGAGGCCGCATGGCGAACGTCCTAACCGCATTAGCGGTCTCTGTAGATGGCTTTATTGCCGGTCCCGATGACAGCACGGAGCAGCCTTTGGGTAAAAGCGGCTCACGGCTCTTCGACTGGTTCTTCCAAGGGGACACCCCGAGCAAGTTCTATCGGCAGTTCCAGATGTCCGCTCTCAGCGCGCGGTTCTTCGACACATTCACATCGCGGTGTGGCGCCATCATCACCGGACGAAGGACCTATGACCTGGTGAATGGATGGAGCGGAACCGGCCCACTTCCAGGTGCGCCGCTGTTTGTACTCACCCACAGTGAACCGGTGGAACCACCTGCGGGGGATCCGCCATACGTCTACGTTACCGACGGCATCGAGAGCGCCGTCGAGCAAGCCAAAGCCGCTGCAAAGGAAAAGGACGTGGGCGTCATGGGATCGGCAGGCGTCCAGCAATGTCTCAGATCGGGGCTGCTCGACGAAATCCACCTTCACCTGGTACCCGTGTTGCTCGGAAGTGGAATTCGACTACTCGACCATCTTGGACCCGACCTTATTGAGCTCGAATGCATCGGCGTCGTCGATGCTCCCGGAGTTACACCCCTGTCGTACCGAGTTCAGCGAGACGAGTCCGGTAGGTCATGACGGAGCTGACCGGGGTGACCCAGAACGCCGGCACGTGGGCGTTCCGAGCGACGCGCAAATCGGGTTTGCAAAGGAGGGCAACCGCGGCGTAGCCGTTATGGGACGTGCTGGCTGCTCTGTTGTTCGGAGGCAGCCCGCAGGGCTTGGAGGTCGCCGCAGACGAACCCGAGTGCTAAAGCCGCGGCGAACAGCGAATCTCGTCTTCCAATCGACCGCAGTGCCGCCAGACTGACGACCGTGTCGAGCGCATCGCTGGCCAAAGTGGCCTTCACCCAACGGCGAGCATCGGAGGTCTCATTTGATCGCGCCGCGGACACGGTCCCCAAACCCAGCACGAGATCCCGGATACCTATCGTCCTCATCAGAAGGAGGACGGCGCCTGTCGGCGATTCGGTACCCGCGAGGCGCATGGGAGCGCCGGGTGCGGCCATCAAAGCGATACCCACCGAAGTGCGGAGCCATCCCATCGTCCCTGTACTGATTTTCGGCACAGCCAGAGCGTAGCGAGGCTATTTTCATCTGCCCCCATCCGCCGGGTGTACGTCACTGACTGCATAGGGGACACAATCGAACACCCACATCTTCATACAGCATGCACCCACGCCTCGACTGTTTCGCAGCCGAAGTCCTCAGGCGCAACATCGCGGATCGACTCGGAGAAGTTCCAACGGTGCCCGCCTAAGTCCTCGACGGTGTAATCGCGCTCTCCGTACTCGCGATCGACTGGACCATCGAGTACATGTGCGCCGAACTCACGAACATGCGAATGGTGGACCTGGACGTCCTCCACGCGAACGCGGATTAGGTGAGTGACGCGTCCGGCCTCGGGTGGAAGCTGCTCGCCGCTCACGTCGCCGATGATTACTGCACCATCGGCCCCGATGCTCAGTTGCGCACGATGTGACTCGCCGATTCGAACTCGCTCACGAAATCCAAAGGCAGCGCTGAGCCAGGCGACCGCCGCGCGTACATCAGGATAGACGAGGATCGGAACGACCGTCGCTGGCGGAACGGATCGGTTTGACTTCATCAGGGTCCTCCCATCGACGGCCGTCAGATCTTAAAGGTGCCCCCTAACTGTTGTGGGCGCGAATGGTCGGTACCTTCGGGGGCGTACTTCCGAGGATCCCTGGACCATCTGGCAGCAAAGTGCAAACCTGGAGCGTGCAACGTTGAAACCCGGCCGAGGGAGAACGACCATGGCCCCGTCACTAGAGACTGTCCAGGAGTTCATTGCAACCTTCATGGAGGCCTGGCCCCAAGGGGACGCCGCCAAGCTGGGATCCTTCTTCAGCGAGGACGCGGTTTACCACAACATGCCAATGGAACCGATCAGGGGGCGCGAAGCCATTCTGGCCACCTTCACCGAATTCATGGCCATGGGCGGCCAGGTCGGCGTAGAGATCGTCCACATCGTGGCCGATGGTGCAATCGTGATGACTGAGAGAGTTGATCATTTCACTGGAGCTGGAGCCGAAACGACAATATCGTTGCCAATGATGGGGATCATCGAAGTCCACGACCGGGTGATCACCGCGTGGCGTGACTACTTCGATCTTGGCCAATTCACTTCGCAACTGGTCGCCAAACCTTGAATCTGGCTCTACCGCAACAAATGGTTCCAGGGGTGCCCCCATGCCCGCCGGGATGGTGGGGCAGGTACCATGGGGACCGTCCTCCGGAACTTGCGTGCCGAGTGCCAACGGGCAGTACCGGGCGGTTAGGAGACTGCTGAGTAAACGGG
>PNAT01000136.1 GCA_003169675.1 Acidimicrobiaceae bacterium | reverse complement strand
TCAACAATCGGGATCCCCTCACTCTACAGATTTGACCGCCTTCAACGAAGGGAGTTCGAGATCGATGATGATCGCTTTCAACTACTTGGCCCGATAGTTCAGGGATGGCGCGACCGAGCAAGGGATCTCGCTCAACGCCAATTGCTCAGTCGAGATCGAGGAGATGATCTCGAATTAGGACTTTGAGGCTGACTTCGCGCACCCCCGAGATCGAATAGCGACGTAGGGATTCCTCTAAATGAGTGGGTGATGGCCCTCTTGTCAGCGCAGCAGATTCCTCCGCTGAGAGTCTTCCCCGACGGTTCGCGCACCGTTCCGGTTGTTACCGCGAAGATGCAGGTCAACGATTTGGTGGACCTTGGGGGACACAATACGAACCAAGAAATCATGTTCGCAGGAAGCATTTTTGAGCTATAATTATGTACATGACAATGCTTCCAATCGCCGCCGCTAGGGCCAATCTCTCGAAGCTGATCGAAGAAGCAAGCACCACACACGAGCGATTCGAGATCACCAAGAATGGGAGGCGAGCGGCAGTACTCCTCGGAGCCGAGGACTATGACTCTCTGCGCGAGACGATCGCCGTGCTCTCAGATCCCGAGCTGTTACGTGCACACGGAGTTGGACAACGCGAACTTCGTGACGGGGAAAGTCTCAGTGCCGAAGAGTTGGCCGAGGCGATGAAGGGGTCCGGCCGAAGTGCCAAGGTCAAGTGAGCCCCGGTATCGACTCCGAATCGCTCGATCCGCTGCCAAGTCACTCACCGATGTCCTGCCCGAAAAAATGGCACTTGCCGCTCTTGAGTTCATCAATGGGCCCTTGCTCGACAATCCACGCCGCGTCGGAAAACCACTGAATCCCCCTCTCGCTCCTGCCTACTCGGCCCATCGAGGCGCCTACCGGATTCTCTATCTGATTGATGACACAACGCGTGTCGTTGAAATCACCGCCATTGGTCATCGTTCGGACGTCTATCACTCGTGATCATGGGACTCATACGAAGATGACCTCCGCTTACTGCTGAACGGTTCGCGCATTCGAAATTTGTGGGCGCTGCGGGACTCGAACCCACGACCTCAGCCGTGTGAAGGCTGCGCTCTAACCAGCTGAGCTAAGCGCCCTTTCGGGTGAACTGAACCCCAACGGTAGCCCTTCTGCCTTCAAGCAACCGCCGGGCCAATCAGGGTTCAAGGGTAAGTACTCGTCAACTTCAGCAAGGGCCCAGGCTCCCTGGCCGGCCAGGATAGCGTCGCGGGAGGTTCAGCCCCCCCTTCGATCCACCGGTTCGGAAGGAGCGTCTCACATCTGGCGCTCCAATCCCCGCCCGAGCAGCCCGCAGCCGCAGTGCTTGTGCCGGAAAATCCTGGACGCCACGATGGATCGGACGATCAACTCCGAATTTCTGCGCGCCATGGGCCAAAGGTCCCATCGAATTGGACGTGGCGGATCGTTATCATTGGCAATTGGGATGATCGCTGAGTGATGTGGGGCGCGGCATTGGGCCGAAGCGCAATTGCGAGGGCACGCCGCCAACCGTTCTCCGGCCTCACGAGATGCTCGGCCGCCCTCGCCGTCGCCGCGGGCACCCTTTCGGTCTCCCTGGTCGCGTCATCCGAGCGAGCGAGTCAAGCGGCGAACCCCACACCGACGGTCACCATGGTCGTCAATCCGGCCACTGGCCATCGGGCGATCTCACCCTTGATTTACGGCATCAACGACGACACCAGCACCGACCCGAACTTCGCCGCCAACCTCTCCGGAATGAACCCCAGCCTCGTACGATTGGGTGGCAACCGTTGGACGGCCTACAACTGGGTGGACAACCTGTCGAATGCCGGGTCTGACTACCAATACGAGAACGACAACTACCTGTCTTCGTCCACGGCACCGGGAGCAGCGGTCCTGCCGACGGTTCAGGCCGATGAAGCGAGAGGAGCGACCACCCTGGTGACCGTTCCGGTCAACGGGTATGTCGCATCGGTGGCAACGGTTGGGAGTGTCGAGAACACGCCGAACTACATGCAGGCCCTCTTCAAGGTCGAGGAGCCCGGAACCGCCGCCACCGCAACGGCGCCCCTCGATCCCTCGGGTTCGGTGGTCTACCAGAACCAATTCGTCACCTGGTTGATGAACGCCGCCCCCAACGCCAAAGTGATGTTCTCACTGGACAACGAACCGGACCTATGGAACACCACACATTCGGAGATCCACCCCAGCGCCACCACCTATGCAGAGATCTTGCACGACGACCTCAGCTACGCCGAGGCCATCCATGCCGTCGATCCCAACGCCCTTATCACCGGTCCGGTCAGTTACGGATACGAGGGATACGTCAATTTTCAGCAGGCGCCGGACTCCTCGAATGACGGTAACTTCTTGGATTGGTACCTGGCCCAGGTCAAGGCGGCTGACGCGGCGGCGGGGTATCGGGTCTTGAGCGACCTTGATCTCCACTGGTACCCCGCGGCAACGGGGGGCGGTGGGTCCATCACTGACACGGGGACTTCTCCGGCCGAGTCATCGGCGCGTGAGCAAGCTCCCCGCTCATTGTGGGACCCCTCGTACGTGGAGAACAGTTGGATCACCCAGTGCTGCACGAATCCGGTGACGAACGGCAGCGCGATCGATCTCATTCCGACCATCAAGTCTCAGATTGCATCGAATGATCCGGGGACGAACCTGGCCTTCTCCGAATGGAACTACGGCGGCGGACAAGACATCAGCGGAGGCATTGCCACGGCCGATGTACTCGGCATCTTCGGAGCACAAGGCGTGCACGCCGCTGGTTGGTGGCCGCTCAACTCGGTGGAGACCTTCTCAAGGGCCGCGTTCTCCGTCTTCCGGAATTACGACGGGAATGACTCGACGTTCGGCGACACTGAGGTCACTTCGACCACGAGCGATCCGGTGAACACATCGGTGTACGGATCCGTCGATTCTTCGAACCCCAACCATGTGGTGATCGTGGCCATCAACAAGAACACCTCGACCACGGTGGCCTCGCTCCAGTTGGCCGGTAGTTTCTCAACGGGTCATGCCTCGGTGTACACCCTGACCGGCGCCGGCCCGGCTGTGGAGCCCGCGGGATCGATCAGCGCCACCAACGCCAACACGTTCACCTACGCCATGCCGGCCCAGTCGGTCTCGGTGATCGTTCCGGCACCGGCCGACACTGCCCCGGCTCTCTATGCCGACACACCCCCAGGTTCGGCACCATTGGACGTGCCCTACTCGTACACATTCGGAGCCACCGGTACGCCAACCCCGACCTTCACGTTGGTCAGCGGGGCGCTCCCGGACGGACTCTCCCTCAACTCCTCCACGGGGGTACTGGCCGGTACGCCGAATACCCCTGGCACCTCCACCTTCGCCGTCGCTGCCTCGAACGGCGTGATTCCGGCGGCCACCAGCGCGCCGATCACGCTCACCGTGCCCGCCCCGCCGGCGACGCCTCAGCATGGCTATTGGTTGGTCGGCTCCGACGGCGGCATCTTCACCTACGGTTCGGCCCAGTTCTTTGGCTCCACCGGCTCGCTCCAACTCCAACGGCCGGTGGCCGGGATTACCCCCACCGGTGACCGTCGGGGCTACTGGCTCGTGGCCTCGGACGGTGGGATCTTCTCCTTCGGCGATGCAGGGTTCTACGGGTCGATTCCCGGACTCGGCCTCGCCCCGGCGGGGACGCCCGGAGCGGTCAGGAAACTCAATGCCCCGATTGTCGGCATGGTTCCTTCGGGTGACGGTGGCGGCTACTTCATGGTTGCTGCTGACGGAGGCGTGTTCGCCTTCGGGGATGCCCGGTTCGAGGGGTCATGTCCAGGCATAGGAGGTTGCTCGGGCGCGGCCGTGGCGGTGATGCCCGACGCCAACCAGAACGGCTACTGGCTCGTCACGGCCACCGGGCACGTCTATTCCTTTGGCGATGCCGCCTCTCGCGGCGCACCGGGCCCACAGAGTTCGGTGATCACGTCAGCGGCACGGACTCCGAGTGGCAACGGCTATTGGATGGTCGACGGGAACGGCCAGATCTTCGGCTACGGCGATGCCACTCCCTTCGGGCAGCTCCCCACCAATTCCACCGGGGGCCTCGACCCTGCCACGGCCATTTTCACCACATCCGACGGAGGTGGAGGTTGGATCTCATCGGCTCTGGGCCAGGTCTTCACCTTGGGCGACGCCCCTTCCGACGGGGACATGGCAGGCACCCATCTGAACGGACCCATCATCGCCGGGTCGGGCTACTAGCGCGCCGGCCCGAGGTCACGCCTGCGCATAGCCCACCCAGCACGGGCGGGCGGCACGGGCCACACCACCGATTTGACGGAGGCGCGGCGCCGCCGAGGTGAACTCGTAGTGGTCCAAGAGGAGCCCGAGGGAGGTGCGGATGGCCGAAATGGAGAAACGTGCCGCCGGGCCGGAGTGGGGACCGTGGCCGAACGTGCTCACCAGCTCCTTGGTGGGGAGCCCCACGCCTGAGGTCAGCTTGCGGCCTTCATAGTGGAGCGGGTCGAACACGTCGAGGCCCGCAGCCGCCGTGGTGTTGGTGACCGACAGCATGGTGGTGAGCAGGGTGCCCGGCGAGAGCTGGTACGCGCCGTCGCCGGTGTCGATGGCAATGGGCTTGAGGACCTGCCGCATGGTGATGGAGCGTTGCACCATGCGGATCGACTCGTTGGCGCACTGTTCCAACAACGCGTCATCGCCGGCGCGCACCCGGGCCAGAAGGTCCGGGTGGAGCAGCAGGTTGATGAATGTCCACGCCAGGGCGGCGTAGAGGTTGGACTGCGATCCCATATGGATGACAATGACGTCGCGGGCCGTCCCGCGCACCTGCTCGTCGTAGGGCAGGTCCGAGTAGGCCCCGAAGATCTGATCCAGGAAGTCCCCCACCGGCGGCTGTGTGGCGCGCTGGTCCAAGATCTCGCCGAGGATCCCCTCGATCCCGGCCATGGCCCGCCATTCGGACCGTTTACGCGTGGCCCAGGTGATGAGGGTGCGGGCGGGTCGGACGAACGACTCCGAGCTGTCGAGGGCGTCGAAGAGCGGGATGAGGCGGTCGACGAAGGGGGGTGATGCCGCTTCGGCTCCGCACCAACTGGCCAGTCCCATGCGATGACCCAGGCGCCGCATCTCCTCGAAGACCTCGAAGCGACCGGACGGGCCGAGCCGGCCTATCTCCTGTGCCACGGCACCCTGCAAATTGTCGAGATACCCCTCCACCTTCACATTGCCAAACAGCGCCTTGGGGTGGGTCCGTCGTCCGAGCAGGAGCTCAATGGGCACCTTGGCCTTGATCAGCGTGTACGTGGCCAGGCCGAAGCTGGCCTCATCCTCGGGTTGGGCGTAGAGCGCACGCAGGCCATCGGGCGAGAAGACGCAGAAGAAGCGGTGCCCGAAGGCATCAAGGACGAACGTGTCCCCGTGCCGTGCCCGCAGTCGCTCGAACAGGCCCGTTGGGTTACGCAACAATCCCCAGCCCGCACCGACCCAGGGCAGGGGACCCGCGGCCCGGACCGGCATGGGGTCGACGAGTGGAAGCGCTGTGGGCATGGTGCGCCAGCTTGGCATCCGATCCGTAATTGCGCCCGGAAGGATTTGGGAGGCCCAGGGCCGGCCGCTACCCTGAGGAGGTCGTGCCGTCCCCCTCGCTGAGTGATCGCCTGTCCCTGTTCTTCCAGCGGACGACGAAGACCCCGGGAACCCTGCGCCTCCCTCCGTTGCCAGATTCGAAGCCGAATCCGGTCTCGAAATCAGCGTCGCCCCCCGCCCCGGCGGCGATCCTGACGCCCGAGGAGCGCCGGGCCGCCATGTCCGGCCTGAACGAGCTGGAGGTCAAGTGGGCCCGGGGCGGGCTCGCCGTCGCCGCCCTGCTGGGCGCCTACTTGAGCTACTACCTGGCCACCCACCGCACCAAGCACGTCACGGTGCACGGGGTCGTGCAACAGGTCCCCCTCTCGGAGACCTACCTGTTGCTGGGTGCCATCATCCTTGTCTTCTGCGCCCTCGGCTTCTTCGCCCTCTACCGCCGCAGGCGCACCCTGGTGGCCTTTGCATTCTTCCTCACGGGCTTTGCGTACACACTGTTCTCGGCGCCACTGGGCCTGGCCCTCGTCTTCTTGGGTGGCTGGCTGATGCTGCGCGCCTATCGGATCCAGAAGTACGGCACGCCCAGTGCCAAGGGGGCAGCCAGGCAGGCGGCCACCCGTCCCCCGCGCCAGCAGCGCAAGGCGGCGGCCAGTGTGCCGCCCACGCCCAGCGGGCACAAGCCTGCGACCCAGAACAAGCGCTACACGCCCAAGGCCCCGGCGCGCAAGAAAATCGCCAAGCCCGCCGAATAGCTCGTTACTCGATCACCAGCGCGGACCGCAGCAGCGCCAGGACATCAGTCCGGCGGCGCACCAGTGAGCGAGCGGTCGGTTCCTCGCCCAGCGCGCGCAGGACCTCGACCTCAGTCACCATGCCGATCACGGTGGAGTAGATGGCCAGGAGGAGAAGCCGTGGGTCATGCCGACGCATGGTGCCGGCATCCATCTCAGCCTCCAAGAAGGAGGACGCCCGCCGCACCAACGGCTCGAGGGCCAGGGTCATCTGGGTGGCGGCCGGCGGCCCCAGGCGGCCCACCTCGCGCAGCAGGCCGAGCAACTCGGGCTGGCGGGCGGCCACGCGGAAGACCGAGCGCACCACCGCTTCGACGCGTACCCACCCGGCCCCGGCGTCACTGAGGGCGGTCTCGAGCGCGACCGACAGCTCGCCCGCACTGCGGGCGATCACCGCTTCGAGCACGGCGTCTTTCGAGGGGAACCAATAGAGGATGGACTGCTTGGTCAGCTCGAGTCCCTTGGCCAGCGCATCGAGCGAGGTGGCGTCGTAGCCCCGGGTGGCGAAGGAAGCCAGGGCCGCATCGAGAATGCGGTCGCTGGTGGTGAGGCCCTCGGCCGGCCCGCCGGATGGCCCCTCTGTGGTGGTCACTTACCAAATGGTAGACAACTTCGGTCCCGGGTGCTAGACATTCCCGGTGCCGATCGGTCGGGACCTCCGTGGAAAGCGCTTCTTCATCACCGGTGCCACCGGATTTCTCGGCACTGCGCTGGTCGAACGCATTCTGCGCTGCGTGCCCGAGGCCGAGATCACCGTCCTCGTGCGGCCGGGACGGCGGGCCGATGCGGCCGCCCGGTTGGCCCGTGAGGTCATCAAGAACGACTGCTTCGACCGCCTCCGTGACGAGTGGGGCGACCGGTTCGCGGCCGAGGTGGCGCGCCGGGTGCGGGCCGTGCCCGGGGACGTGGGGCAGGACGGTTTGGGACTCGATGAGGCGGGCCGGGCGGCTCTCGCGGCCGCCGACATCGTCATCCACTCGGCGGCCACCGTTTCCTTCGATGCCCCCCTGACCCAAGCCGTGGAGATCAACCTTCTCGGGCCCTCGCGTGTCGGCGCCGCCGTGGCGGCGTCGGGTTCAGGCGCCCACCTGATATCCGTGTCGACCGCGTATGTGGCCAGCACGCATCAAGGCGAGGCCAAGGAGGAGTTGCTCTCGGAGAACCGCTTCACGCTCGACGTGGATTGGGAGGACGAGGTCAAGGCCGCCCGCCGCCTGCGTGACGACCTCCAGGCGGAGTCCCGCAAGCCGGCCGCCCTGACCGGCTTCACCAAGCAGGCCCGTTCCGAAATCGGCGGGGCCGGCGAGCACCTCATCGCCACCCGGGCCGAGAAGGTCCGCGAGGAGTGGGTGAGCACGCAGCTGGTCGATGCCGGCGCGGCGCGGGCGCACTCGTTGGGGTGGCCCGACGCCTACCCGTTCACCAAGGCCATGGGGGAACGGGCGCTGGTGGCTCAGTGGGGCGGGCGGGTGCCCATCACCTTCGTGCGCCCGTCCATCATTGAGTCGGCACTGGCCGAGCCGTACCCGGGGTGGATCCGCGGCTTCCGCATGGCCGAGCCGATCATCGTCTCCTATGCGCGCGGCCTGCTGCGTGAGTTTCCCGGCGTGCCCGAGGGCATCATTGATGTGATCCCGGTCGACCTGGTGGTGGCGGCCATCCTGGGGGTGGCCGCGCATGGTGCATCTACGGGCCCGCCGTCGGTGTACCACGTGGCCTCGGGGGTGCGGAATCCATTCCGCTACGGCCACCTGGTCGTGCTGACCCAGGACTTCTTCAGCCGCAACCCCCTCTACGACGAGCGGGGCCAGCCCATCAACGTGCCCGAGTGGTCCTTCCCGGGCCGGGGCCGGGTGCAGCGCCAGCTCAGGCGGGCCGATGCGGCCATGACCCTGGCTGAGAAACTGCTCACCGCGCTGCCCATCCGGGGCACCCAGGCCGAGCTGGCCGCCCGCATTGAGGACAAGCACATGCTGGCCAAGCGGGCCCTCGGGTACGTCGAGCTCTACGGGGCCTACACCGAGACCGACGCCCGCTACCGGGTCGACCGGCTGATGACGCTGTGGGACACCTTCGACGACGAGGACCACCAGGTGTTCTGTTTCGACCCCGGCGTCATCGACTGGGACGACTATGTCCACCGGGTCCATTTGCCCTCGGTGCTCGAGCACACCCGGGTGCGCACCAAGGCCGGCAAGTCGGTGGTGGAGAAGCGCCCCGAGCGGGCCCGCAAGGCCATTCTCTCCCCGGATCGCCACCTGGCCGTCTTCGATCTGGAGCACACCTTGATGTCCTCCAACGTGGTCGACACCTACGCCTGGCTGGCCAGCCGCCACCTGCCGGCCGGCCGGCGGGCCCGCTTCGTGGCCGACCTGGTGCGCCAGGCTCCTTCCTTGCTGGCCCTCGACCGCCGGGACCGGGGCGACTTCCTGCGCTCCTTCTACCGCCGCTTCGAGGACGCGCCGATCGCCCGGTTGCGGGAGGACTCGTGGGAGCTCTTCCACCAACAGCTCCTCACCCGCTCCTTCCCCGATGGCTTCGCCCGCGTGCGGGCCCATCGGGCGCTCGGGCATCGCACCCTGCTCATCACCGGAGCCCTCGACTTCATCATTGAGCCCCTTCGACCGCTCTTCGATGACATCGTGTGCGCCGTCATGGAGGAGCGCGACGGGTTGCTCACCGGTCACCTGACCACGCTCCCGCCCATCGGTGAAGCTCGGGCCCTCGTGCTTACTGACTACGCCGAGCTGCACTCGCTGTCGCTGGAGGAGTCGGTAGCTTATGCAGATTCGGCCAGCGACCTGGCCATGCTCGAGGCCGTGGGCTTCCCGGTGGCCGTCAACCCCGAAGCGCGCCTGTCCGCCATCGCCCGGCGCCGGGGCTGGCACGTCGAGCACTGGGCCAAGGCCGCCGGCGGCTCCCACCGGCCCCTGCCGCTCGGCCCCTTCGACGTGACCTCTCCCCGGGCCACGGTGGCCCGGTGACCACCCTCCTCTTCGAGCGGTCGCTCCCCCGCTTCGCCGCCGCCCGCGTCGTCTCGACCTTCGGGTCGGGCCGGGGGGCCGGGGTGGGACCTCTGCGGTTGGTCGAGCGCGAGGCGCCACCGCTGCCCGCGTCGGAGGGGTGGGTCCACGTCGAGCCCGTGCTCTCGGGCATCTGCGGCTCCGATCTGGCCACTCTGGACGGACGCAGCTCGCGCTACTTCGAGGAGATCGTCTCCTTCCCCTTCGTGCCGGGTCACGAGGTGGTGGGCATCCTCTCCGCTGACAGCGCCGCGGCGGACGGGTCGTCGTTGCCCGCCGGGTCACGGGTGGTCCTCCAACCGGTGCTCGGATGCGCGGCCCGCGGGATCAGCCCGTTGTGCGCCGCCTGCTCCTTCGGGCACGTGGGCAACTGCGGCCAGCTCGCCTTCGGGCACCTGCGACCCGGACTCCAGACCGGCTTCTGCGCCGACACCGGGGGCGGCTGGTCCACCGCCGGCCTGGTGGCCCACGCCAGCCAGCTCTTCGCCGTGCCCGATGGTCTGGGTGATGCCGACGCCGTCACGGTGGAGCCGGTGGCCTGCGCCGTGCACGCCGTGCTGGGGGCGGGGATGCGGGACGGTGACGTGGTGGCCGTGCTCGGAGCGGGCACCCTGGGACTCACCGTCATTGCCGCTCTGACCCACCTGGCCGCGGCCGGGCACTGCCCCACCCCCGCCGCCGTCCTGGTCGGCGCCAAGCACGCCCACCAACAGCGACTGTCCCGCCAGTTCGGCGCCACCGAGGCCCTGGCGCCGGGCCAGCTCCCCCGCGCCGTGCGGCGCCACAGCCAGTCGCTCTCCTTCGGCGGCGCCTCGGGTATGACGGCCACCTTGTCGGGAGGGGCCGACGTGGTGCTCGACTGCGTGGGCAGCGCCGAGTCCATCGCCCAGTCCCTGGCCATGGTCCGCCCCCGTGGCACGGTCGCCCTGGTCGGGATGCCGGGCAAGGTCACCGTCGACCTGGCGCCCCTGTGGCACCGCGAGGTCCGCATGGCCGGCGCGTATGCCTATGGGGTGGAGTCGGTGCCTGCCGCCGAAGCCGGCGCGAAGAGGGGCGCAGCCAAACACAAAGACGTGAGCACGTTCGACCTGGCCTTCGAGGTGGTGGAGGCGCAGAAGACCGGCCGCCTCGTCTCGGCCACCTACCCGCTCACCCGCTTCGAGGACGCCGTGGCCCATGCCGGGGCAGCCGGGCGGCGCGGGGCCGTCAAGATCGCCTTCGACCTGAGGAAAGGACACGCCCGATGAGCCGCCGTCCCGGTTTCGTCCTGGAAGTCGACAAGTCGACGCCGCCCACCCTGTTCTGGAACGGCGAGGGCTTCACCCTTGAGACGTTGCCCGAGGGCAGCCGGGTCCTGTACGCGCCCGAGCCCATGGAGGCCCTGAGCGACCCCTACGGCGCCATCCGCCACGCCCTCCTGCACCCCGTCGGTGACCGCGACCCGCTGCCGGCGCTGCTCTCGGCCGGGATGAAGCTCACCATCTGCTTCGACGACATCTCGCTGCCCTTGCCGCCCATGGTGGCCCCGGACATCCGCCAGATGGTCATCGAGTCCGTGTTGGACATGGCGGCCGACGCCGGTGTGGATGACGTCGTCCTGGTGGCTGCGCTGGCGCTGCACCGTCGCATGACCGAGTCCGAGCTCCGCCACGCGCTGGGCGACCGGGTCTACGACGCCTTCGCCCCGCACGGGCTCCTGACCCAGCACGACGCCGAGGACGCCGACAACCTCATCCACCTGGGCCAGACCGAGCAGGGTGAGGACATTGAGATCAACAAGCGGGCGGCCACCTCCGATCTGCTGGTCTACGTGAACATCAACCTGGTGGCCATGGACGGCGGGCACAAGAGCGTGGCCACCGGACTGGCCAGTTATAGAAGCCTGCGCCACCACCACAACCCGCAGACCATGCAGCACTCCCGATCCTTCATGGACGCGCCGGCCTCCGAGCTGCACACGTCCAACTGGCGGATGGGCCGCTACATCGCCGAATCCGGGGTAAAGATCTTCCAGATCGAGACCACGCTCAACACCGACACCTTCCCCTCCAGTTTCTCGTTCCTGCAGAAGCGCGAGTGGGAGTGGAACCTGCGGGACCGGGCCACCTACGCCGGCACGTCGGCCGCGCTGGCGCGGGTGCCTTCCCGCCTGTCCCGCCAGATCTTCCACTCCATCAAGTCACCCCACGCCATGACCTCGGTGCAGGCTGGCGAGGTCGAGGCCGTCCATGCCCTCACCACGGAGAACGTGTGGAAGCAACAGGGTGTCGAGGTGCAGGGCCAGACGGACATCCTCACCCTCGGATTGCCGTATATCTGCCCCTACAACGTGAACTCCATCATGAACCCCATCTTGGTGGCCTGTCTCGGTCTGGGCTACTTCTTCAACCTCTACCGCGGCCAGCCTTTGGTGCGCCAGGGCGGCGTGCTGATCCTGCGCCATCCCACCCGGCCCGAGTTCCACCCCGGCCACCACCCCAGCTACATCGACTTCTACGAGCAGGTCTTGACTCAAACTGTCGACCCGGTGCGCATCCACAAGGAGTTCGAGGAGTCGTTCGCCACCGACCCGTGGTACATCCACCTCTACCGCACCGGTCACGCCTATCACGGCGTGCACCCCTTCTACATGTGGTACTGGTGCGCCCACGCCCTGCAGCACCTCGGGCGCGTCATCATCGTGGGAGGCGATGCGGCGGCCGTGCGCCGGTTGGGCTTCTCGCCGGCCAGCTCGCTCAACGACGCCCTGGAGATCGCCTCTGACGTGGTGGGCTCCTCCCCCACCCTCACCCACCTGCACGCGCCACCCATCATGATGGCGGACGTCACATGATCGGTGGTCCAGCCTGATGGCCACGTCGGTGGGTGAGGGGGCCCGGCGCCTGGCGGGTCGCGTCACCTCGACCCGCTTCCCCCTGGCCGCTCCGACTTGGCCCACCACCATCGAGCGGCCCGACCCCGAGCGCAAGGTCGGGCTCGACTTCGACCACGAGTGGTCACGCCGCTACCCCGTGCGGCTGGCCCGGGCCATGGTGATGGACAACGTCACCCGCCCGGCCGCCCGGCTCGTGGCCCCGGCCACCGTGCGTGGATTGGAGCACCTGCAACGGGTCGACGGCCCGGTCATCTTCGCGGCCAACCACGCCAGCCATATCGACACCCCGTTGCTGCTCACCACCCTGCCCGTCGAGTTCCGGCACCGCACCGTGGTCGCCGGGGCATCGGACTATTTCTTCGACCGTACCTGGAAAGCCATCCTGTGGTCGTTTGCCGTGGCCGCCATTCCCATCGAGCGCCACAAGATCAACCGCCGCTCAGGCGACGCGGCGGCCGAACTGTTGGAGGACGGCTGGAGCCTGGTCATCTTCCCCGAGGGCGGTCGTTCCCCCGACGGCTGGACTCAACCGTTCACCGGCGGCGGCGCCTACCTGGCCCGGCGCACCGGCCGACCGGTGGTCCCCGTCTATCTGAGCGGCACCCGCCACGTCCTGCCCAAGACGGCCGAGAAGGGCTCCCGGGCGCCCGGCGGCTCTGGAACCGAGTCGCGCCGGGGCGGACGGTTTCGAAGGTCGCCGATTTCGGTGCTCTTCGGCCAGCCGCTCAGTCCCGATCAGGGCGAGAACACCCATCGCTTCTCCGAGCGCATTGAGGCCGCCGTGGCGACGCTGGCCCGAGAGGTCCAGACCGATTGGTGGCAGGCCCGGCGATCGGTGAGCTCGGTGGAGCCCGTCGTTGGTGCACTGACGGCCCATCGGGGCCCGGACGGTCCGGCGTGGAGGCGGGCCTGGGCGCTCGATACCCCACCGATGGGTGGACGCGGCAGGAGCTGGCCGGAATAGCCGTCGCGGGTAGGTCTACGCCGTCGGAGAGGGGAATGGTCGTTCAGGTGAAGCTGGTGGACCGCACGTGAGTCCACGTGCTCCAGGTGCTCAGTGGGCGGCGCTCACCAGCACGCGATTGGCCTCAGCCTGGTGGACGTGCCCCTCTGACCACGCCAAGCAGGTCCCACAGGTCTGTCGGTCCTCGGCTGGCATGCCGTGGCGCTCCAGCCAGTCCTCGGCCACCAGGGTGCCCGTCAAGCTTGTGGACCGCACCGACCGGTTCCTGATCGTGAGCATGACCGCAAAGTCATGTTGCTCCTGCTTCACCATGGCGTCGAGCATCATTTCGAAGTCGACCAGTTCATGAGCGATTGCCATCAGATTGCCTCCAGGCGGACGGTCCGGGACTCGCTGCCACGGCGCTCGATCCGGAGAATCTGACCATTGACGAAGAGATAGCCCGCTTCACGCCATGTCGGTTGCGGAATGTCGCTGTGCTTTCCCATGTCCTGTCCTCTCCGGAGACTGCTGCGGCTCTCGCCGCCCTCCATCTTCCTCAGCGAGCATTGAAACTGGCGCTTCACCGCTCGATAGTGGACAAGCTAGGAAACCCAGGTTTCCCCTGGATCGTCATCCGGTTGCAGTCCGGTTGGAAGTCTCCAACCTGCTTGAACGGTCCGCCGGGCGGTCCCGTCAGGCCGCCCCGCCAGGCGTCACGAAGCGGGCGTGGCCTGACCGGTGAGGTAGGTGGTGATGGCCCGCGCCATGGCTGCCGCAGCCGCCTGCTGGAAGGCTGCCGTCATCAGGATGGCGGCATCCGTCGGGTTCCGCATGTTGGCGCACTCAATGAGCACCTTGGGCACAGAAGTGAGATTGAGCCCGGCCAGGTCGTTGCGGGGTTGCAACCCGTCGACCCCGTCATAGGAGCTGACCGGCATGCCCGTTAGCGCGGCGAACGTGTCGCGCAGGATGGAGCCGAAGGTATCCGAGGACGCGATCACGCCGGTGTTCAGCCCGTCGGCCACCGGCTCCAGGATGGTAAAGCCCCGCCCGCCCGGGGGGCCGCCGTCGGCATGGATGTCGACGGCCACATCGGCATGGGCTTCGTTGATGATGGCCGCTCTCGTGGTGACGCAGGGACCCACCCCCGAGTTGTCGGGCCGGGTCATCACCACGCGGGCCCCCTCGGCTTCGAGGTCACCTTGGAGATCAAGGGCGACGTTGATGTTGAACTGCGCTTCGCTGTACCCGCTGTCCGTGGCGGTCCCCGTGGTGTCGCAGGTTTCATAGGCCCGACCGTTCCAGATCGTCTGATTGATGAACCCGGGATCGCTGAAGTTCTGCCCATTGTGCCCAGGGTCGATCCCGACGATCTTCCCGGCCAGGGGCAGCGGAGCCCCGAAGACCATCCAGTAACCTCCGCCATCCGGCGCGGCCGCCATGCCCACGGCCGGAGCCGCCAGCGCCGTGCCTCCCTCGGCGCCGTGGAAGGTGGCGTCGCCGAAACTGAAGATGCCGCCGTCGGAGGCCACCAGCCAGTA
>PNAT01000095.1 GCA_003169675.1 Acidimicrobiaceae bacterium | reverse complement strand
TAGTAGCTGGTCATCATGTCCTGACCGGCTCCCGAACCCTGCACCGCAGCGTGGATGACCGCGGGCGTCGACGGCAGGTCGCGGGCCCGCTCGAGCGAGGTGACCACCAGGGCCTGCCCACCGTCGGTCTCCTGGCAGCAGTCGAGGAGATGGAGCGGTTCGACGATGAACCGGCTGGCCTGGTGCTCTTCCAGCGTGATCGGCTGCTGGTAGAACCAGGCCTTCGGGTTGGCGGCGGCGTGCCGGCGGTCGGCCACGGCCACCCGTCCCAGATCCTCGCTCGACGCACCCGTCACGTGCAGGTACCGCTGCGCCGCCATGGCCACCCAGGAGGCCGGAGTGAGCAGGCCGACCGGGAGGTAGGACGCCATGTGGGCGTTCTCGGCATTGGGCATGGGCGGGCGGCCCTGCACACCAGCACCGAAGCGGTTACCCGAGCGCTCATTGAAGGCCCGGTAGCAGACGACCACGTCGGCCACTCCGGCCTGCACCGCCAGCGCCGCCTGCTGCACGGTGCCGCACCCGGCCCCACCCCCGTAGTGGATCCGGCTGAAGAAGGTGAGGTCGCCGATGCCGAGGCTCCGTGCGATGTCGATGTCGGGGTTTGTGTCCGAACTGAAGGTCACCATCCCCTGCACCTCGCTGGGCGCGATGCCGGAATCGCGCAGGGCGAGATCCACCGCCTCGACAGCGAGCCGAAGCTCCGAGCGCCCCGAGTCCTTGGAGAACTCGGTGGCTCCGATGCCGGCGATGGCCACCTGGCCGGCGAAGGCGTGCGGGCTCATGAGGACCCCTCGATCTCGAGCGGAAGCAGTACCGTGACCGTCCCGCTGACATGGTCACCCAATTTGTTGGCCCCGCGGATCGACACCGTCACCAGCCCGGTCCCGCCCGCCGGCCCGGCATCCTTCGGCCCGGCATCCTTGTCGGTGACCGAACCGGTCAGCGTCATGATGCAGCCGGGATAGTTGGGCGCACCGAGGCGGATGTTGACCTCCGTGATCCTGCTCCGGGGGCCGGACCAGTCGGTCACGTAGCGTCCGACGAGGCCGTTGGTCGTCAAGATGTTCATGAATATGTCCACCGAGCCCCGCGATCGGGCCAGTTCCGCGTCGTGGTGGACATCTTGGTAGTCACGGCTGGCGATGGCACCGGCCACGATCAGGGTGCGGGTGATGGGCAGCACCAGTGTCGGCAACTCGTCGCCGACACTGACCTGGTGGAAGGTCAGGTCCGAGACCTCCCCGCCCGTCATGGGTTCACCTCGGCCAGGGCGTCGGCGGCGATCTGGGCACCGAGACGGGACAGCTGCGCGCTGGGGCCCCCGAGGAGCAGCTCGATCTGCTTGCCCCAGAGGAAGTAGCGGTGGATGGGGAAGGTGATGTCGGCCCCCATGCCGCCGTGCAGGTGCTGGGTGGCATGCACGGTGCGCTGGCCGCGCTCCGAGGCCTGCCACTTGGCCACCCGGGCGGCATCGGTGGCGGGACGGCCGGTATCGAAGAGCCAGGCGGCATTCAGCCAGGTGACCCGCATGGCCTCAATGTCGATGGCGGCGTCGGCGGCGCGCAACAAGGTGCCCTGGAAGGTGCTCAGCGGGCGGCCGAACTGATGGCGGTTGTTGAGATACTCCGCCGTCTGCTGGAGGGCGGCCTCGCACACGCCCACCTGAAGGGCGCAGAGGGCCGTGGTGGCCGCCGCGAGCAGCGTGTCCAGCGCGGCGTGCCCTCCTTCGGGGCCGACCAGCACATCCTCAGCGGCCACGGTCACCTCGCTCAGGAGGAGGTGGGGGTGGATCTCACGGTTGGTGGTCACCGTGCGCTCGAGCGAGGCCCCCGGACTCTGGGGATCGACCAGGGCGAGCAGCACGGCGCCGTCAGGTGTCCGGGCCGGCACCACGATCCGCTGTGCCAGGTGGGCCTGGGGGACGGCCAGCTCGGTACCGTTGAGCACCCAGCCCTTGCCCTGCGATGAGGCCGAAATGGAGGGGAGGCCCCGCACGCTGTTCACGCTGCCGTTGAGGGCCGCCGTGAGCATGACCTGGCCCGAGACCACGCCGGGCAGCCACGCCGCCTGTTGGGCCTCCGAACCGAAGCGGGCGATCGGGAAAGCTCCCAGTACCAGGGTGGCCCACAGCGGCACCGGTGCCACCACCCGGCCCTGTGCTTCGAGCAACAGGCAGAGCTCCATGAGGCCGTAGCCACCTCCGCCCTGCGCTTCGGGCACGGCGATGCCGAGCAGGTCGGCCTCGGCCAGGGATTGCCAGAGCGACGCATCGACTACGTCGGGGGATTGCTCGGCCGCCAGGACCCGGTCCGGGTTGACCAACCCGGACAGCAGTCCGGTGGCCGCCTCGGAGACGGCCAGTTGCTCGTCCGTGAAGGCGAAGTCCATCAGCGTGTTCCTCCAACGGGGCCGAAAACGGGGAGGGACAGCTCGTCGTCGAAGTCGACGAAGTGGGCCTCGAGCGCCAGGCCGACCACCAGGTCGCCGGGTTCCACTCCCTCGATATTGGCCACCACGCGGGTGCCCTCCTCCAACTCCACCAGGCCGATCGGCAAGGGGTAGTCGAACGAAGGCACCTTGGGGTAGTGGACCACCACGAAGGAGTAGAGGGTGCCGCGGCCACTGGCCGTCACGGTGTCCCAGTCCAGCGATCGACAGTTCCCGCACGCCGGGAGCGGGGGGTGGCGCAATGTGCCGCAGGACGTGCAGCGCTGGATCAACAGGGTGTGCTCCCGGGCGCCTTCGAACCAGAAGGCATTGTCCTGGGTCACCGACGGCCGGGGGCGGAGCGGCCGCATTGCGTCGGCCCCGACCCTGGCCTCGGATTCGGCGGGCGCGGCCGCCCGAGCCGACGGGAGATACTTGAGGATCCGGAAGTGCATGGTGGCCACGGATTCGCCGTCCTCGGACAGGGCGGCGATCTCGGCGGGCGTGGGGTTCTCCGGCACGTCGCCATCGGGGACGGCGGTGAAGTCCAACCTGGTGGTGAGAAAGCGGCCGGTGCCCAACGCGGTGTGCTTCGTCACGGAGACCGCCTCAATGACCGTGCTCACCAGGAGCCGGTCGCCGATGACCAACGAACGGCCGTACTGCTGCTCACAGTTGGTGGCCACCACCGAGGTGAGGCCTTCGGCGTCGAGCAGGCCCATGACCGTATCGATGGGCCCGCTCCCCTGCGCGGTGCCGGCGGCGCGCGCCTCGTCCACCAGCAGGGAGGCCCGCAGGCCGCGCATGATCCAGGCCTGCAACATGGTGGGCGGCGCGATGACCTGATCGAAGCCGTAGCGGCGGGCCGCCACGTCGGACACGTAGACCGGGTTCTCGTCGCCCATCGCCTCAATCCAGTGGCTGATCATGGGCGCGTTGACGGCGTGCGGGGAGAGCAGAGGCTCACCCGAGGAGAGGCCGACCAACCCCTCGAGCGCGGCGCTGTGGTCGGGGAAGGGTGCCAGCTCCTCGAAGTGCTCGGTCACCGCGTCCCCCGCTTCATACCGAGCCCGGCCGTGGCCACGATCTCGCGCTGCACCTCGTTGACCCCGCCACCGAAGGTGTTGATCTGGGCCTGGCGACCCGTGGCCTCCAGCCGGCCGCGCATGAGGGCACCGGGTGACCCGGGGGTGAGGTATCCCGCCGCGCCGATGATGCCCAGGAGGAGGCGGAAGACCTCAATGGTGCGCTCGGTCCCGAAGACCTTGATGGAAGACGACTCGGCCCCGGTCAGCTCGCCGTTGGCCACGTGCACAGCCATGCGCCAATTGAGCAGCCGCATCGCTTCGAGCTCGGCGTGGCATTTGGCCAGGTCCATCTGGACCCACCCCTGCTCAATGAGGGTGCGGCCGTCGTCGGCCGGTTGCCGGGCCGCCCAGGCCACGATCTGGTGGTACATGGAGATGGAGAGGCCGCTCCAGGCAGCCAGGCCGACGCGCTCGTGGTTGAGCTGGGTGGTGATCATGCGCCACCCCTCGTTCTCCTCGCCCACGCGGTTGGCCACCGGCACCCGGACGTCCTCATAAAAGGTCGACGTCGTGGTCAGGCCGCCCACGGTGTTGATGATCGACCACTCGAAGCCGGGTGACGTGGTCGGCACGCAGAGGATGGAGATGCCTTTGTGCTTGGACACGTGGGGATCGGTGCGCACGGCCAACCAGATGTAGTCAGCCTGGTCGGCCCCGCTGGTGAAGATCTTGGCCCCGTTGACCACGTACTGCTCGCCGTCGCGCACGGCGCGGGTGCGCAACGAGGCCAGGTCGGTGCCCGCCTCCGGTTCGGTGTAGCCGATGGCGAAATTGAGCTCGCCCGAGAGGATCTTGGGGAGGAAGAAGGCCTTCTGCTCCTCGGTGCCGTAGCGCATGATGGTGGGCCCGACCGTGTTGATAGTGACGAACGGGAAGGGCGCCCCAGCCCGCCGGGTCTCGTCGAAGAAGATGAACTGGTCGGTAGCCGGCCGGCCCTGGCCGCCGAACTCGGTGGGCCAGCCGATGCCCAGCCAGCCGTCCTGGCCGATGCGCCGCACGATCTCGCTCCAGGCCTCGCCGCCCTCTCCCCCATCCACCAGCCCGGCCCGCACCTCGTCGGTCAGCAAGTTGGCGTAGTACTCGCGCAACTCGGCGCGCAGCTGTTGCTGCTCGGGGCTCTCTTCGAGGAACATCGGTCCAACCTCGGCGGGGATCAGTCGGCGGTCCCTGCAGGTCAAGGCCGCTCCGGCGCAAAACTGTAACAGGTTCTTGTTCGGGGGGATCGGGACAGCGGAGTGGCTCTTGACCGGCTGGTGCCGAGCGTGAATAGCGCGCTTTGCGGTACTCGTCCACCCAAGTTTTCGTGCTCCGCCACTGCCCATCGGATCCGTGTTGCGCCCGCAATCGTCCACGACCCGCGGCAATGCGGAGTGCGCCGGCAGTCAGATCGGCGGTGGCGAGGGCCGACAACGGGATCAAGCGTGTGGGGCCGGCGATGGCCGGCACGACGAATCGAAAGAGATTATCGAGCACCGAGCGAGCGACGAGTTCCTTGTCCCCGACCGCTCGACCTTCGGCGAGGAGTACTTCAACCTGCCTGAGGACGAGGGTGTTCCCTTCGAGGGCGGTGCTGTGATGGGCCTCCTCGTACCAGATGGAGCGCCTGGTACACCGGATGGCCCGTCAGGCTGCCTGCCTATCTGTGAGACGACGGCCACGGCAGCGCCGATCGGACTGGGCTCGGTCTGCGTGGCGGCGCTCAGCTGTGCGTCGCTCGCCACTACGTCGTTCCATCGGTGGGTCGATGTCCGACATCGCCTGCAGGACGGCTTCGAATGTTGCCTCTCTGATGGCGTGTGGCCGCCCCGCGACGTCAACGAAATGTCCGACGCTCATATCGCCCCCTCCGTTATGGTCGAGAACTTGCAGGTCTGACGGTATCACCACTCGGTGCAGGTGAAGTGTGTGGCGCACCTTTTCAATGATGCTTCAATGATGCGAGCCCTGCCACCCGTTCATTCCGGGTCCATTCATTCAAGGTCCTCCACGCACGAACTGGCACCTTCGCCTGCGTACCGGCTACGGGCACCAGGCCTCAGAGTCCGGCCGTGACGCCCTTCAGCATCTAACTGACCTGGCGCATGAATTCCACGAGATCCCTTGCTGGCTCTGCCTCCTTTCGCCTCGCGACTGGAGCGAACGCCCAGATTGGGGCGCCAAGGGGGAGCCCAGGTCATGAGCGGCCTCGACCGTCCTATGATCGGGAGTGTGCTGGGTGACAAACCCACGCAAAAATCCGCAGGTCACGCCCGAGTTCACACAGACCGTTACACTCGTAGTGCATGACCAGGACGAATTGCATATGACAGTCCAGGAAGCCGAGGCCGAGGCGGCGCGATTACTTGATACATCTTGGTGGTCGCTAGGCCGCGATCTACCCATCGACCCCTCCTATCTTGCGCGCCAACTCGGAATCGCTGTCAGATTTGAGCCCCTTCCTCTTGATGAATCCGGCAATATCGTCATAGCGCCGGACGTGGAACCCGTAATCACCCTGAACGCGAACGATCATCCCAATCGGCAGCGGTTCACCTGCGCCCATGAGATCGGCCACTACCGGCGTCGGAAGATGGAGGCTGTTACACAGCGATTTGTAGATAATCGTGACACTCTTGCTGGACTCGGGACGGACGTGGACGAGATATTTGCCAATCAGTTCGCAGCCGCCCTCCTGATGCCAGCCCGAAGGGTGCAGGAGTTTTTCCAGCTCAAGAACCTGCGGGCTGACGAAATGGGGATCCTATTTGGTACGTCCGCTCAGGCCATTGAGATTAGGTTGCGCAACCTGCGCCTGACATGACCAACGGCGGGACGCCACCTGCACCTGCGCCCGACGAACCCCCCGAACCAGCAACCGAGCGCGAACGCCAGTCCGGATTCAGCGATAAGGACGATCCACAAGCCCCTGAGGGTCTGGGAAGCAATCCGGAGCGGATGCTCCTCGGTCTGCTCAAACAACATCCGTTCTTCGGACTTTACAAGAGCTGCCCTAGTGACACAGACATTCCGAAGCGAGCGAAAGTGCTGTTTGTCCTCGACGTAATCTTCGTCGCCCTGGTGCTTCTTTTGCTACTGGCCGTTATCGCTGCCGTTGCATACAAAACGCTGGGTCCATTCGGGTTTACCTCTCAGCCATCCCCCATCTGCCACCTCACCCAAACTGCCGTCAGCGGCAAAACTCATGAGGCCACTTTTGTATGTAGCGGCTGACTACTTTTCAGTGAGTGGCTTGTAGCTCAACCGCCGTCCCGCCGTTTGGTTCACCATCATCTGTAACCGCTCGCTGTCCTGCATCTTGCAGGTGGAGTAGCGGAAGTCGAACTCGGCCAGGTAGCGGGGCAGGTGCTCCACCGAAACGTGGTGGTGTGTGCCGTTGATTGACCGCTTGAGCTGGGCAAAGAACCCTTCGGCCCGGTTTGTGGAGACACCGTCCCGCACGTACTCACCAACCGAGTGATTGACGGATTCATGCTTTGGGAACTCCTGGCCCACGGACAGGTAGTAGGTGGCGGCGTCGGTGTGGAGGATGGATTGCTCCATATCGACCTGCTCCGAGATCGCCTTGCGAAGCGAACGAGCGTTCACGGTTGGGAGCACTTGGGAGCGGATTTCACCAGTCTCAACGTTCACCAGGGAGAGGACCGGGGTCTTCTCGGTCGATCCCTGGACGCCCTGGCGCTGGTTGGCGTGCCGGTTCTTGGGGTTCCCGCCGATCCACGTCTCATCGCTTACCACGGTGCCCGAGAGAAGCCCGACCAGTGGGTCCCGCTTCATCGCCTCGCGCAGTCTGTGGAGCATGAACCAGGCCGTTTCTGGCGTGACCCCGTGCATCCGCTCAATCTCGCGGGCCGAGATCCCATTCTTGGCGGAGCACATCTGGACCATGACCATTAGCCAAATCTCAATGCTGACCTTGGTCCCGTGCATGACGGTCCCCGTGATAACCGAGAACTGCTTGCGGCACTTGGCACATTTCCAAACACGGCGCTGAGATGAAGTTCCCCGATTTGTCTTGCGGCTGGTGCCGTTGGCGGGATTGAGGAAGTAGGCCTTGCCGTGGTCACAGTGGGGGCACACGGGGCCATTCGGCCAACGCAATTGCTCCAGGAGCAAGTAAGCGCTGGCCTCATCATTGACGTGCTTCCGGATCTCAGTCAGGTTCAACTTCATGTATTCAGTATGAACTATTACTTTGGGTTTGTCAACCCAGGTTACGTCTCATTTGGACAAAATCAGTAAGGAGAAGGCGAAACTTACGGATCGGGTTGCGGACCCGTAAATACCGCGCTAAGGTATCTCCACTGCCGTAAAAGGAGAAGCCATGGCTGGACCGCCGCTGAGATTCGTTTCATATGACCTCGACACCTCGATTGATGTCGCTCAAAAGATGTGGGACAACCGCGCAGACGGTGCAGCATCGAACAACGAGCTGGCACAGCTGCTCGGCTACAGCTCCGTAAACAACGGGGCATTCCTGACCCGATTGGCAAATGCACGCCTTTTCGGATTCCTTGAAGGCCAGACAAGTGCACTTCAGGTATCGGAACTGGCGCGACGAATCATCCATCCCGAATATCCGGAAGCCGAAATTGCCGCTCGGATCGAAGCATTTGAGAACGTTCCACTGTTTAAGGCCGTGTTGGATCGCTACCACGGCCAGGTACTTCCGAATGAAAAGGGGTTGCAAAACGCCCTGTGCGCCACCTTTGGAATCAATGCTGAAAAGGCGAGCTTCGTTTGCGTTCGGCTCATGGACTCAGCAGAGCAAGCGGGCCTGTTCTCAGTGGCCGGTAACCGGACCAAGATGATCCGCCCCACCCTTGGTCCTTCTCCATCACGGGGGATGCCGACGCCGCAATCAAAAACGGGGCCGACGGCACCCGCTACAACTCCATCAGCGCCAGCGACGGACCCCTCATCGCCACGTGCCCAAAAGGTGATTGATGGAGTGCTTGACATGCTGCCCACAAAAGACAATTGCAGCGAAGCTGAGCTGTCTCAGTGGCTAGCGTTCTTTGAGTCTGCGCTGCGGATCTTTTACGGATTGCCAAAGCCGGTCGCAGGATCGACCCCTAGCGGGCAGGGGGTGTCAACGTCATGAGGCCAACATTCGCCCCCCTGGACCTTTAGTGGGTTCGGGCGTCTGAAGGGCTACCTTCGCCGCGTCCAGGGGGGCACCCCTTTATGGGGCACGTCTCGGTTGACCATCGGGTCTTTGGAAGTCGCCGGTGTCGGGTCCGATCCCCGAGTGCTCCACTCAGAAATCACCTTGACGCACCAAAAATTGTAGCAACCGTCAGCTAATTCGTCAACAGCAGCTGTCCAGTATCGAGCTGTAGAATGAGGTTAGATGCCACGTAACCAGCGCCACCCCACACCAAAAGAGCGGAACGAACGGGTGAAGGTCGATCTTCCCCCAGATGAGTTCATCGCTGGGGTGATGGAGGCTGGAACGCACCCCGAAGAAGAGGACGAATCCGAAGAGGGTTAGCCCCGGCTGTCGATCTCCTGGTTCAAAAACTCGAAGAGAGTCCCGCTCAGATCGTCCTCTTTGACGATGAACTTGCGCTGTCTGCCGTCCGGCACGTCGAGCACGAGTTGAATGCCGTTGTTCATCGTGTATGCCCTGAATTCACCCTTAACGCTGGCCACGTCTGAACGCTATGCCCCACGCACCGATCCTGCGTCGTTCCGCAGGTTTTTCGATTTTATGGCGCTGGGTTTGTCACCCCGCACACTCCCCTATGATCACTGACACACGTTCTAGAAATTGCCCCGAAAGGGCAGGGAACCGGCGTGACACGAGTTATGGCCGGGCTGGCCGAAAGGGGGACCATGGGTCTCGACGAGATCGACCTCATTGATGGGCGGAACTTCGTGGCCGGCGTCCCCCACCACTGGTTCGCCCAGTTGCGGCGGGAGGCGCCGGTCTTCTGGCACCCCGAGCCGGGCGCGCCCCGGGACGGGTTCTGGGCTGTCACCTCCTATGACGACTGCGTGACCGTCAACCGGGACTGGGAGCACTTCTCCTCGGCCCGGCGCTCCTCGCTCTTCCAGGAGATGGACGCCGACCAGCTGGCCCAGCAGCAATTGATGATGGTGAACATGGACCCGACCATGCACACCCGCTACCGGCGCCTGGTCAACCACGGCTTCACGCCGAAGATGGTCCGCGATCTGGAGGGCCAGATCGTGGGATACGCCGACGCCATCATCGACTCGGTGTGCGAGCGCGGCACGGCCGAATTCGTCGAGGAGATCTCGGCCGAGCTTCCCCTGCTGGTCATCGCCGAGTTGCTGGGCATCCCCCAGGAGGACCGGCGCATGGTGTTCGACTGGTCGAACCGCATGATCGGGTCCGACGACCCCGAGTACCAGATTGAGGGGCACGATTCGAGTGAAGCGGCAATGCAGGTCTACAGCTACGCCGAGGAGATGGCCGCCGCCAGGCGCCTCCAACCGCGTCAGGATCTGATCTCGGTCCTGATCGACGCCGAGGTCGAGGGCGAGAAGCTCGACCAGCTCGAGCTCGACCTCTTCTTCCTCCTCCTGATCGTGGCGGGGAACGAGACGACGCGCAACCTGATGTCGGGCGCCATGGCCGCCTTCTTCGACCATCCCGACCAATGGGAACTCCTGCGCCACGACCGCTCGCTGCTTCCGGGCGCGGTGGAGGAGATGCTGCGCTACGTCACCCCGGTCATGCACTTCCGGCGCACGGCGACCATGGACACCGTGCTCGGCGGGCAGGACCTCAGGGAAGGCGACAAGGTCGTGTTCTGGCACACGTCGGCCAACCGGGACGAGAAGGTCTTCGCCAACCCCGACGCCTTCGACATCACACGCAGCCCCAACAACCACATGGCCTTCGGCGGCGGCGGCCCCCACTTCTGTTTGGGCGCCAACCTGGCCCGCATGGAGATCATGGTCATGTTCGACCGCTTGCTCGAGCGCATCCCCGACATCCGGCTCGCCGGTGACGTGCAGCGCCTGCAGTCGAATTTCATCAACGGGACGAAGCACATCCCGGTGGCCTTCGCGCCGTCTGCGCCCATCGGCGCCCCGCCCCTGCCCGCCCGGGCCCGCTGAAGTGGGCAAGTCGCCGGTCCGCTTCCACCAGTCGATCACCTTCCTGCCTACGGCCCAAGCGGTACCGCTGGCCCAGGCGTGCGACACCCTCGGGTACGGCGGGATGTACATCTCGGATCATCTCTTCAACCCGCGCCACCTGGAGTCCCGCTACACCTATTCGGTGCGCGAGGATGGCGCCCCGGGCTGGGAGTCCGAGACGCCGTGGCCCGACCCCATGTGCGTGATCTCGGGCCTGGCCACGGTGACCGAGCACCTGCTCTTCACCACCGGTGTCTATGTCGCGCCGGCCCGCGACCTCATCACGGTGGCCAAGTCGGTGGCCACCGCGGCGGTGCTCTCCGACAACCGCCTCCGCCTCGGCGTGGGCGTCGGGTGGTGCAAGGAGGAGTTCGAGCAGACGGGACAGGACTTCGCCACCAGGGGCAAGCGCCTGGACGAAATGATCGTCGCCCTGCGCGCGCTGTGGCAGGGCGGGTGGGTCGAGTTCGCCGGCGACTACTACGACGTGCCGGAGTGCCAGATGGAGCCCGCCCCGACGCGGCCGGTCCCGATCATCGGCGGCGGGCACTCCCCCGTGGCGCTCAGGCGCACCGCTTCCCTGTGCGACGGGTGGATCGCCGCCGGGGCCTACACCGAGGAGGAGGCCTGGACCCACCTGGGCGCGCTCAGGAATGCCCTCCACGCCGCCGGCCGGGACGACGAGGATTTCACCATCTATCTGTCTCTCAATGAGAAGCCCGACGTCGACACCTTCCGCCGCTTCGCCGATGCCGGGGTGACCGACTTCGTCTGCGCCCCCTGGATGTTCGTCACAGTGGACCCGGGCACGCCCGACGACAAAGCTCTGGCGGACCGCCTGGGTGCGGTCACCTGGTTCGCCGAAGAGTTCGTCGCCAAGGTGTGAGGGAGAGAGCCTGACCATGAAAGACATGAAGATCGGCCTGCAACTCGGCTACTGGGGCTCGGGCCCGCCCCCCGGTGCGGTGGAGCTCGTCGAGGAAGCCGACCGCCTCGGCTATGACTCCGTCTGGACGGCGGAGTCCTACGGCTCCGATGCCCTGACCCCGCTGGCCTGGTGGGGTTCACGCACCGAACGCGTCAGGCTCGGCACGTCGCTCTGCCAACTCTCGGCCCGCACCCCGACGGCCATGGCCATGGCTGCGCTGACGCTGGACCACCTCTCGGGCGGCCGCTTCGTCCTCGGGCTGGGTGTCTCGGGCCCCCAGGTGGTCGAGGGCTGGTACGGCCAGTCGTTCTCCGCCCCGCTGGCGCGGACCCGCGAGTACGTCGACGTGGTGCGCCAGGTATTGGCCCGGGAGAAGCCGGTGACCAACGACGGGCCGCACTACCCGCTCCCGTACCCCGGTGGCACCGGGTTGGGCAAGCCCCTCAGGCCCATCGTCCACCCCCTGCGGGCGGACATTCCCATCATCCTGGGTGCCGAGGGCCCCAAGAACGTGGCCCTGGCAGCCGAGATCGCCGACGGCTGGTTCCCCATCTTCTTCTCGCCCAAGGCCATGTCCTCCTTCGAGGCCTCGCTCGACGAGGGCCTGGCCCGGCCGGGCGCCCGGTGCACGGCGGAGGACTTCGAAATCCTGGCCTTCGCGCCGACGGTCATCAACGACGACACGGACGCGGCAGCGGACGGGTTCCGGCCGTATCTCGCCCTCTACATCGGCGGCATGGGAGCCAAGGAGATGAACTTCCACTTCGACGTGTTCGCCCGCATGGGCTACGAGGAGGCGGCCACCAAGATTCAGGACGCCTACCTCGACGGGCGCAAGGATGACGCGGCGGCCGCCGTGCCCACCTCCATGGTGGAGGACATCGCGCTGGTCGGCCCGGTGGAGAAGATCCGGGACGACCTCGAAGCGTGGCGCGATTCGCGGGCCACCACCATGCTGATCAACGGCGACGTGGCCACCCTGCGCACCATGGCCGAACTGGTGCTGGGCTGAGTGGGGGCACAGTACGACGGACACCCGTGAGCACCCGGTCGCCGCGCCCGGTCGTCTTCACTCGCCGCTGGGACGGGCTCGGTGCCCGCCTCATAGCACTGGTCAACACCATGGCCATGGCGGAGTGCCTTGGTATCGAAAGCGGCTTTGTCTGGCCGCGTGGCTCATGTGTGTCCTTGGACGATCCCGCCCAGCTCTTCAGCCCGGGCTTCCTCAACAAGCGTGAGATCTCCGAAGTGTCCCTCAGCGGTAGGGCGGTACTCCCTCAATCAGAGCTCGTCCTCATGGATCGACCGCAGGCCTTGCAGCGCCTCGCCTCATTGGGCTCGGAGCCGACGGTGGAGATCCATGAATGTTTCGGGATCTTGCACCTTGCCGACGAGGACCCAGGTGCGGCCCGCGCGAGATTCATCTCCTGTTTCGAGTCCATCGAGTGGAGTGAGGAAGCAAGATCCCTTCTGAATTGGATCACTGCCTGGAGCACGGACAATCGGCTCACCGCCGTTCACGTCAGAGGGGGCGACATCGTGATGGATGGTTGGCGCCACATCATGTACTACGGAAAATACATGCCTATTCCCTACGTCTCGTTTGCCATAGATCAGCTGTCGGAGGGAGGCGAGAAGGGGGTGCTCACCATGTCGGACAACGCCGAACTCGTTTCATGGCTGCGCACTCGGCACCCCACTGTGGTGACGACGTCTGACGTGGTGCCCGGGTACGAACATCTTTCCGACACCCTGCGGGACCTGGCGGACCTTCTCCTCATGTCCCGCTGCCGGGGCATTGTGGGTCCCTCGGCCAGCGCATTCAGCTCATTCNNCGGCCGAGCAGCTCGTTCCGCATGGCCAGAAGTACGACGTGCTGTACTTCGGCCTTCAAGAAACGAAAGAAGCCGCCGAGAGTCATCCCTTCCTCAAAAGCTTCGTTGCGCGCGACCTGGTGTGGCTTCTCGACGTCTTCGGCGACAGACTCACACTGACGGAGCAGCAGGCTCTCGCCCGAGAAGCACGAGATTTCGATCCCGATTTCGTAGGGACCAACACGCGCCTCGGGCTCCTGGCTGCTCTGCTCGGCGATTGGAGCACTGCCCGAGATGCCGTGGCCAAGGCCGAGTCGATCGGCCGCACGGTCGACGTGCACCAGGACGCACTATTCGAAGCGCAAGCTACGCGCGTCGTCGTCGAATGCATTGCGCTGACTCTCGGACGATCACCTGGGTCGGCGAGACGAAAGGACGAGCAGACGACAGCCCTGACCTACCTTGATCGCCTCATCGGCCAATTGAGCGCCGCCCATATCTTCGAGTCTGATCGTGACGAGGTCGTGCGCAACCTGCGGGACCTCGTGGCCATGGTTCGCTGGCTGTCCGACGGCAGCGACAGTGTGATGTCACCCATCAGGACAGCCCTTCAGGGTTGGCGCGCCCAGGAGGTCGACATCTCCCGCTTCCGCTCCCCAGCCGAGGGTGCGCACCAATCGGTCGCTATATTCGAGGCCACGGTACGCAACTTCGAGAGAGCGGTCATCTACGTCTCCCAGGCCGTCGGCGAGGCGATCGACCTCTCCGTGTTCAATGAGTACCCGGGCGTGCGCGGCTTCGCCGACGTTGTGAGGCAGGGCAGGAACGGTGTGCACTGGATTGAAGGCTGGGTGATCGAGCCGGTTGACGGAGCCTCCACCTTTTGCGGAGCACTTGCCCTGGACGCGGGAAGCGGTGGCGGAGCTGCTCCGGCCTCGATTACGCGTGCCGACATTGACTCCCTTTATGGCGATCCACAGGGGAGCGCGAGCGGTTACCGACTTGCGGTGCCCTTGGCTATGGTCACCACCGAACCTGGCGAAGTCCTGTCTCGCATTTGCGGACTCTCTTCGAGCGGTTACCGGTCCAAGCTAGCCTTTCCCGTGCCCAGCTGACCCTCTCTTGTTTGCTCGGTGATTTCCCGATCTGTTGGCACGCGGCGCAATGGCTCACTTGGTGCTGGACAACTGCGACATGATGACGGGGCGCACGAAGGCCGACCCGGTCTTCAGCGGCAACCGGGCGCAGGCCGTCCGATCAGGTGAGGGCGGTGGCTGGTCCCCGATAGGTGGCAGCGCCGAACCCGATGATCGGTATGAAGATCGGGTAGAGGAAGATGAGTCCCACCGCGAAGCCCGATGTCTTGCCGAACGACTTGGCGATGTCCAACGCCACGATGATCCACATGATGAAGTTGACCAAGGGGATCAAGAAGAGGATCAGCCACCAGCCCGGACGGCCGATGATCTTGAGCATGATGTAGTAGTTGTAGATCGGGATTATGGCAGCCCAGCCCGGTTGGCCCGCCTTGACGAACACCTTCCAGAAGGCGGCGATCTCGAAGACAATGAGGGCGAGATAGATGAGAAGGAGAATTCCTCCAGCTGAACTGCCTGCTGCGAAGAGCATTGCCACCGTTGACCTCCCGATTGACCGATTGCGTTCGAGATGGATCGTAGGCCGAAGTCACGTCCGATGCTTGGATACGGACCAGGCATGCACCGCTATGTCACATGGGTGCGCCACAATGCCTTCGTGACCCTCTTCGACCTTTTCGAGCCCGGCTCAGCCGAGCCCGGATCAGCCACATCTGATGGAGATGGCCCGGTCGGAGCTTCCGAGGTCCCTCCGGCGAGCTCGCACCGACCGGATTGGCCCGATGTCGAGGTGCGCACCAGCACGCGGCGGCGCAAGACGTCGGAAGCCACGTGGGTTGGGGATCGAATTGTGGTCACGCTGCCGGCGCACTTGAGTGGCGCGGCCCGCGACACCACCATCTCCTGGCTGGTCGAGCGCCTGGTGGCGAAACACCCCCTGCGTTCGGCCATCGGGGACGACGAGCTGATGACTCGGGCCCTGGCCCTGAGCGCGCGCTATATGGCGGGGCTCCGACCGACTTCCGTGCGCTGGGTCACCAACCAGAGTGCCCGGTGGGGTTCGTGCTCGTTCCATTCGGGGGAGATCCGCCTGTCCCATCGCTTGCGGGCGGTACCCGGGTGGGTGCTCGACGCGGTCCTGGTGCATGAATTGGCCCACCTGCGCCATCCCGACCACTCACCCGCATTTCACCAGTTGGCCAACGCCTACCCTCGCCATCGCGAGGCCGGAATCTTCCTGGCGGGCTACGGGCTGGGTCTGTCCGCTCCGAGCGCGTAGGTCAAGGCTCGGGACCCGGCGGCGGCCATCAACTCAGGCTGGTTCGGCCGCCAAGATGCGCCCGAGCCGGCGCAGGCTCTCGTTGGCCCCGCCCAGGGTCAGCTCAATCTGCCTGGTCAACAAGAAGAACCGGTGCAGCGGGTAATCGCGGTCCACGCCGACGCCACCGTGCAGGTGAGCGGCTGCGTGCACGACGCGCTGGCCCCCCTCGGCCGCCCAGTACTTGGCCACCGCAACTTCAGACGCGGCCGGCAGACCGGCCGACAGGCGTGAGGCGGCCTGCCAGGCCGTCAGTCGGATGGCCTCGGTGTCGACATAGGCGTCGGCCGCCCGCTGGCCCACCGCCTGGAAGGTGGCGATGGGCTTCTCGAACTGCACACGGGTCTTGGTGTATTCGGCGGTGAGCTCAAGGGCCGCGGCACACGCGCCGGCCTCCAGCATGCACAGCGCGGTGGTGGCGTACTCGGTCATCAGGGTGACCATGGCGGCTCCATCGGCCCGATCGCCGCCCAGCTGGTGCTCGGACGGGACGCCGACATCGGCCAGCTCCATGATCGCCTCGGGCCGCCCGGTGGTGGTGGTTTGCCGAGTCAGGGTCAGGCCGTCGGAGACGACATCGACGATGAAGACTCCGGTGCCGTCCGGCGTACCGTCGGCGGCCGTGCGGGCGGCCGGGATCAAGACGGCACCGGCCACGTAGGCCGCCGGGACGCACGCCTTGGTGCCGTTAAGCAGCCATGAGCCATCGGCCTGCGCGGTGGCTACTGTCGCCGGGTTGAGGCCTCCGGGGAGGATGACCTCGCCCGCCATCTCCGCCAGGGCGGCGGTGAGGATGGTCTCGCCATTGGCCACACCGGGCAACCAGGTCTTGCGCTGGGCGTCGGTGCCGAACTCGGCGATGGGGACGGCGCCGTACACCATGGTCTCGACCACGGGCACGTAGGCGGCCGTCCGGCCCGCCGCCTGGAAGACCAGGCAGGCCGCCACGAAATCCAGGCCCGCCCCCCCGACGTCTTCGCTCAGGTGGATCCCGAGCAGTCCCGCATTGGCCAACTCCCCCCACAGCTCACGATCGAACGGACCCTCATCGGCCCCGGCCGCCTCGATCTGGCGCAGGCGCTCGTGGGTGGACCGCTCACTGAAGATACGCCCGGCCAGCTCGCGGACTGCTTCCTGCTCTTCGCTGTAGGTGAAATCCATGGTGTGTGTGCTCTCTCTGCCTAATTGTTCTGGGCGATGTGAGAATTAGCGCAACGACCGCGGCATGCCGAGGCCGAAGATGGCGATGAGATCCCGTTGAATCTCATTGGTGCCGCCGCCGAAGGTGAGGATGATCATGGAGCGGGCGTACATCTCGAGGCGTCCGGCGATCACCGACGCCGGAGAGCCACGGGTCAGGTAACCAGCCTGGCCGAGAATCTCCATCAGCGAGCGGAAGGCCCGGAGGTAGAACTCGGTACCGAAGACCTTGATGGACGAGGCATCTGCCACATCGAGATGGCCCTGACTCCCCTGCCAGGCCACCTTCCAGTTGATGAGGCGAAGGAATTCGAGCTCGGCGTAGACCCGGGCCAAGTGCTCCTGCACCCAGTCCTGGTCGATGACGCGACGTCCGTCGGGCAGCTTGGTCGCCTGCGCCCATGCCCTGATGTCGGTAAGCACCCGCTCGATGATCCCCGGTGAGCACAGCGTGACCCGTTCATGATTGAGCTGGTTGGTGATGAGGTTCCAGCCCTGGTTCTCGCCGCCGACCAGGCTGGTGGCGGGGACGCGGACATCTTCATAGAAGGTGTAGTTGATGTCGTGGTCACCCAGGAGCTTCATGGGCACAACGCGGATGCCCGGTGTGTTCATTGGGATGACGAACATGGAGATGCCCTTGTGCTTGGCCACATTGGGATCGGTCCGCGTGGCCAGCCAGATGTAATCGGCGTCACTGGCCAGGCTGGTGAAGATCTTCGATCCATTGATCACGTACTCCTCGCCGTCGCGCACTGCCCGCGTCGTCAAGGAGGCCAGGTCGGTGCCCGAGTTGGGCTCCGTGTAGCCGATGCAGAAATGGATCTCCCCGGCCAGGATCTTGGGCAGGAAGTACTCCTTCTGTGCCTCAGTGCCGAAGTTCATGATGGTGGGACCCACCGTGTTGATGGTCAACATCGGGACCGGCGCGCCGCTGCGCATCGATTCATCGAAGAAGATGAACTGCTCAATGGCCGAGCGTCCCTGCCCACCCCACTCCTTGGGCCACCCGATGCCGAGCCAGCCGTCGGCACCCATCTGCTTGACCACCTTGCGCACGACCGGTCCGACACCGTGCGATCCGGCCAGCTCGTTTTCCAACTCCGGCGTCAGCAGGTTCTGGTAATACGCACGCAGCTCGCGCTTGAGCGCCTGCTGCTCCTCGGTGTAGGCGATCTCCATGGTGTCCCTCCCGGGCCGTGTGGCCGCGTCGGCCCGCTTCATTGCCGCACCAGGGCCGATCTCAGCGGGATCGGCCGGAGCGGCGGTAGAACACGTTACAGTCCGCCCCCCGGGGACGGCCAATGGGTCGGGTGGTGGGGCCTGGGTGATCGGCAAGTAACCTGCTGTCCGCCTCGGGCGAGACCCGAAGCCCCATATCCAACCGAGGAGCCCGTCACCATGCCTGAAGCAGTCATCGTCGCCACCGGCCGCACCCCAATCGGGCGGGCCAATAAGGGCTCCCTGGTCGAGTGCCGTCCCGACGACCTGAGTGCGCTGGTCATCAAGGCCGTGATGGACAAGGTTCCCCAACTCAACCCGGCCGAGGTGGAAGACGTCATCCTGGGCAATGGGCAACCGGCCGGCGAGGCGGGCTACAACATCGCCCGGGTGGCGGCCATCCTGGCCGGACTGGACAACGTGCCGGGCGTCACGGTGAACCGCTACTGCTCGTCTTCGCTGCAGACCATTCGCATGGCGGCGCACGCCATCCGGGCCGGTGAGGGCGATGTCTTCATTGCCGCCGGCGTCGAGACCGTCAGCCGTTACATGCACGGCGCGGCGGACGTCGGGCCGCACAACCCCGCATTTTCGGGTGCCGAAGAGCGCACCAAGAACCGTGCCCCGGCCGTGACCGAGTCCTGGACCCCGCTGTCAGGCCTGCCCGACGTCTACATCGCCATGGGACAGACGGCCGAGAACGTGGCCGAATACGAGAAGGTCACCCGGGAAGAAATGGACGAGTTCGCTGTCCTCTCCCAGACCCGGGCGGTGGCCTCGCAGGAGAACGGCTTCTTCGAGCGCGAGATCATCCCGGTCACCCTGGCCGACGGCACCGTGATCGTGAAGGACGACGGCCCGCGGGCCGGGACCACCCTCGAGGGCCTGGCCAACCTCAAGCCGGTCTTCCGTGAGGGCGGCACAATCACGGCCGGGAATGCCTGCCCACTCAACGATGGGGCGGCGGCCGTGATCGTGATGAGCGACACCAAGGCCAAGCAACTCGGCATCACCCCCCTGGCCCGGATCGTGGCCAGCGGCGTGACCGGGCTCAACCCCGAGATCATGGGGCTGGGCCCTGTGGACGCCTGCCGCCAGGTGCTGGCCCGGGCCAGCATGACCATGGACGACATCGACCTGGTCGAGATCAACGAGGCCTTCGCGGCGCAGGTCATCCCCTCGGCCAAGCACCTGGGCATCAGCTGGGACAAGCTGAACGTCAAGGGTGGGGCCATAGCGCTCGGGCATCCCTTCGGCCAGACCGGGGCCCGGATCATGACCACGCTCCTCAATGCGCTGGAGGACACGGGCAAGACGTTCGGCCTGGAGTCGATGTGCGTCGGTGGAGGTCAGGGCATGGCCATGATCGTCGAACGGCTCAGTTAACAGGCACCTCGGATCTCCTCGGGGTGCGCCGATTGCGAAGGCTTGCCCTCGACACGAAGTGTACCGAGTCGATGCACATATGGGGGCATTTACGCCTTTTGAATCGGGCCTGTTCCAGTAGTTCCATCAGCCGAAAATGGCTTGCCGTTGGCCGGTTGACCGGGTCCCCTTGAACTGA